>CAZAIO010000005.1:40502-46125 GCA_964485235.1 uncultured Dehalococcoidales bacterium | reverse complement strand
GCTCCGAGTGCGCCGACTATTTGAGGGTCGGGAGGGACCAGCAATTCGATGTTCCTGTATTTACGCAGTAATTGTCGGATACACTGATTATATGCCACGCCTCCGGCGAAAACCAGGGGAGATATCTGCGGAAGCCTGCCGAGCATTCCGAGCGTACGCTGGATGATCGCCTCATGTATTCCAAGGGCTACATCTTCACGTTGCGCGCCGCTCGTGATCAACGAAATGACCTCCGACTCCGCGAAAACAGTGCACATGCTGCTGATCTTTTCGGCTTTCTGTGCGGAGAGTGCGGCTTCGCCGAATTCATCGATCCTGTAATGCAAAGCCGCAGCTATTATCTCGAGGAAGCGTCCCGTTCCGGCAGCGCATCTGTCGTTCATTTCAAATTTAAGGATACTGCCCGACTTGTCCGTGCAGATAGCCTTCGTATCCTGTCCGCCGATATCCAGCACCGCCCTGTTTTCCGGAAATATTGAATGGGCTCCGACGGCAAATGCCTTTATCTCGCTAATTACTTTGCAATCGAAATGCCGGGAGAACATCATCCTGCCGTAGCCTGTGGCCGTCAGCGATGTATGATCCAGGCCGTCGAGCATCCTGCGACACACAGCCATTGGATCGTAGGAACTTTCATCCTTGTATGATACAACTACCCTGTCATGCTCGATAGCGACCAGTTTTACGGTACGCGATCCTATATCGATGCCTACATCGACCATGCTTATTTACTGAGTATCTCCAGGAATGCGTCTATTCTGGTCTTAAGCTGCCCTGTATCTTCCTGGCTGTAGTCTGTTTCGATCCTCATGCATGGGACGTCAGCATCTGTCAATGCCTTTTCTGCTGAATATGACTCGACGGTATAGGGAGAGCAGAACTGCAGCGAATAGTGGATGACGCCGTTCGCATGATATTCATCTACCATTTTCTGTATATGCTCTATTCTTTCCGGGTTAGGAGTGAAAATCGCACAGTCGATCTTGAAATAACGGTCGACTATCGCCTGCATCATCTCATCAACGGTAGTGCCGGTTTCATCGAGCATGTTTTGCGTTCCCCGTTCGCCGACACAGGACTCTTCACCCACGATAATGCCCCCTGACGATTCGATGATAAAAGGTAGTTTCCAGTTGGGCACTGCCATTGGACATCCCGAAATCAGAATGCGGGGCGTATCTTTCGTCGCTATTCCTTTCCCGTTCTTTATTCTCGTTTCAAGCTCGTCACAGATCACATTGACCGAGTTGGTAAAGCGTACCGGGTCGTCATAGAAAGCGATCTGGTTAATGAGCAATGCGTCCAGTCCTGATATGGGAGCAGGATCGGCAGCGCGGAGCACCGCTAGGCGGTGCAGCGCTTTACGCCGGGCGTTCACCATAGCAATACCTTTTTTCAGCCGTTCTGCGGTTATGGTTACACCGGTGAGCTTTTCCAGTTTCTCTTTGAAACGCAGATATTCGGAAAGGAGGAGTTCCCTGTCCTGAGGGTTCTTCATTTGAGGTACTTCCATCACATACACGTTCGGCTGTATGGTCTTGAATATCTCATATGCTTTCTTTTTGCCGTCGCAGGTGGTCTCGCCCACTATCATATCGGAAGCTTCCAGATAAGGGCAGACCCGGTTTAATTTGAAGCCGAAGAAAGACTTTATCAGAGAGCAAGTATTACGGGGGAGCAAATTCTCGGCATCTTCGAAGCCGAATTCGGCTCCTGCACATAACCCCACTGAAATGGCATCCACCGCAAGGATCAGCTCATCCGGCACGAACACACAAAACGTACCGACTACCTTGCGTCCGTTTGCCCTGGCATCTTGTAGTTCTTTGATGCGTAGCCCGTGGACTTCGCTCATAACGAAATCGAAATATCCCATGCCTTCGGGACGGTCTTTCTGAGTGAGATATATATCCCGGTAAGACTGAGAGAGTACATTTAACAGAACATCATGCGCATCCAGATTCAGTCCCAGATCGGTCCACATTGGTCTGTAATCAGTAGCCATTCTATTCCCTCCTGAAATATTTTTTTATCACACCATAATGACGATAAAGGATAATTCATTCTACCATAAGAAATATGAATAAACAATATAAAAAACATTTATATTAGAAGGATACTGATAACCATTTAAAACCGAGAAGACAGGCATTGTTATATGGATGCCCCTGGAAATATAGCAGGGTATTGAAAACGAAAAATCCGTTATATTTAGGTTGACCTCAGGGACATCTGTTATAATGATGTATGGTGTCTGATAAAATAGGACTTTATATACATATACCATTTTGCCGCAGTAGGTGTCGCTATTGTTCCTTCGTTTCGTTCGAGCGCCGGGAGGCGGATATACCGCGATATCTCGATGCGCTGAAAATAGAACTGGCACGGAGGGCGCATGGCGAGCATGTGAGCAGTATTTATCTCGGCGGAGGCACGCCGAGCCTGCTTCCCGTAGAAGCAACGAATGACCTGCTACAGGCAATCCGAGCTCTCTTTTACGTGGATAAAACATGTGAGATTACGCTGGAGGCGAATCCGGGAACGGTTGACGAGAGCCATCTTTCGGCGTTGCGAAAAAGCAGTGTGAACCGGATAAGCCTGGGAGTACAGAGCCTTGACGACCATGAGCTTAAGATGCTGGGGCGTATCCATACGGCGGCGGAGGTGCGTGAGGCAGTGCGTGCCGCCCGTAAGGCAGGGTTCGACAATATAAATATGGACCTTATTTACGGGCTGCCGGGTCAGACGGCGGATAACTGGCGCATGACGCTCGAAAGTGCGCTCGATATGGACCCGGAGCATATATCGCTCTATGCACTTAGCCTTGAACAGGGCTTGCCGATGCAGCAGGCAATCGACAAACATGAACTGCCGACGATCGATCCGGACCTGGCTGCCGATCAGTATGAACTTGCCGGTGATTTTCTGGATACACGCGGTTACCGGCACTATGAAATATCGAACTGGGCGAAAGCCGGAAGAGAGTGCCGTCATAATATCATATACTGGCAGAACAAACCCTATCTCGGTGCGGGCGTTGCCGCCCATTCGTGGCTGAACGGTCACCGGCTTGCCAACACGGCGAATATCGATACATATATGAATATGTTGACGGGCAACACGAAACTCGCGCCGGATATGGATGAGGAGATAACGCCGGAACTACAACTTGCAGAAACGATCATACTGGGCTTGAGGATGTGTGACGGAATAAGCGTGAGAGATGTAAGCGACCGTTTTGACGAGGATATCTTGGCACACTACGGACGTCAGGTCGGCGAGCTTTCCGACCTGGGTCTCATGGAATATACCGGCGGGAACCTCAGGCTGACCCGCCGCGGATGCCTGTTGAGCAACGAAGTCTTCTGGCGCTTTCTGCCTGAGAAAAAACAGCCTTAACCGGAGAATGACCTTCACATGGACCGATCCTTGATAAGAAACTTTTGTATAATTGCGCATATCGACCACGGCAAGTCGACGCTTGCCGACCGGCTGATAGAGCTTACCGGTGCGCTCAGAAAAGAAGAGGTGCGCGAGCAGGTGCTCGACGCTATGGACCTCGAACGGGAGCGCGGTATCACCATCAAGGCAAAGGCGGTACGGTTGAACTATGCCGCGAAGGACGGGAAGACCTACCGTTTGAACCTCATCGATACGCCGGGACATGTGGACTTCTCCTATGAGGTGTCGCGGACTCTCGCTGCCTGTGAAGGAGCCGTGCTGGTCATCGATGCGTCGCAGGGAATACAGGCGCAAACGCTTGCCAATATATACCTCGCCATGGGGCATAACCTGGAGATAATTCCGGTACTTAACAAGATAGACCTTGTCGGCAGCGAGCCCGAACGCGTACTGGAAGAGATAGAGAGCGTGCTGGGATATAAAAGAGACGAGGTATTGCTCATCAGTGCCAAGACCGGGCAGGGAGTGCCGCAGGTGCTGGAAGAGATTGTCCGCAGAATACCGCCGCCGGTAGGCGACGCGGAAAAACCGCTCAGGGCGCTTATTTTCGACTCCCGTTACGATGCCTACAAGGGCGTCATTGCATACCTCAAGGTGGCGGACGGTTCAATCGAAAAGGGGAGCAACCTCTGTCTTATGGGGCAGGGCACCGACCTGGAAGTGCTGGAGGTCGGCTATTTTGCGCCTGAGCCTCATCCCGCTCCGGAGCTTTCCGCCGGCGATGTCGGTTATATTGCCACCGGGCTGAAAAGCGTGAGGGAATGCCGTGTCGGCGATACGGTGACCACGGTAAGTAAAGGCGCCGTGGAGCCGCTTATCGGCTATGATCCGGCGAAACCGATGGTGTTTGCCGGTATCTATCCCACTGAAGCGGAGGCATATCTGGAGCTGCGGGAGGCTATCGAAAAACTGCAACTGAACGACGCAGCGCTCTCTTACGAACCGGAGTTCAGCCCGATACTGGGCAACGGTTTTCGCTGCGGGTTCCTGGGCCTGCTGCATATGGATATTGTGCGCGAGCGGCTGGAACGTGAGTTTTTCCTGGCCCTGGTGGTAACCGTCCCTGGTGTCAGATTCATTATCACTAAAACCAATGGCACACAGCTCACCATTCTCAATCCCGGTGACTTTCCGGAGCCGAATGAAATATCCCGAATGGAAGAGCCGTGGGTCATCATATCGGTGATCACACCGTCGCAATTTATAGGACCGATCATGGAGCTTATGACGGAATACGAGGGAGTCTACGTTCAGACGGAGTACCTGGGACAGATCCAGGTAGACGGTGTGCCCGGACAGCGGGTACAACTTGAATATGAAATGCCCATGCGCTCCATGCTCACGACGTTTTATGACCAGCTCAAGAGCCGCAGCCGGGGCTATGCCTCGCTCGATCACAGGATTGTCGGCTACCGTGAAACGAAACTGGTCAAACTCGACGTGTTATTGAACGGTGTACCGGTCGATGCGTTCAGCCGCATCGTCCCGCCGGACAAGACAGCGGAGATCGGCAAGGCAATGGTAGCCAAATTGAAAGAAGCGATCCCGCGCCAGCTTTTTAAAGTGCCGATACAGGCTGCAGTTGGCAGCCATATCGTCGCCCGTGCCGATATCTCCGCCAAGCGCAAGGATGTGCTCGCCAAATGCTACGGCGGCGACATTACGCGCAAGCGCAAGCTGCTGGAAAAGCAGAAAGAGGGCAAGAAGAAAATGAAGTCCATCGGCAGGGTCGAAGTACCCAAGGAAGCCTTCATGGACGTGCTCAAGCTGGGATAGACGGGTGTCAACTGGCTACTTACTTTTAAATCTGTATTACAGGTTATTGATTCTGTCTTTGCGAGTCCCCGAATATATCGGGGCCGCGTCACCCTGAATAAATCGGAGTTCCTCGCAATGACATTTATAAATATATCGATCGTTTTCAGGCGACCTGCCGGTCGCCCCTACACAGGGATACGGTATATGATAGGTGTTGCCTCAATGAGGAAACACTTTCATGGATAGAAACGGGGACTGTAGTATAAATAATCCGAGCGGGCGCATCTAAAGAAACACCCTTACGAAGTGGGGAACTTAAATCTGTCATGGCGAGTCCATCTCACTGCTATGCGGGAGGCGAAGCAATCGCAATTTCATGTGAGGTCACTCGACGCGAGTAACT
>CAZAIO010000005.1:0-40402 GCA_964485235.1 uncultured Dehalococcoidales bacterium | reverse complement strand
ATGCGGGAGGCGAAGCAATCGCAATTTCATGTGAGGTCACTCGACGCGAGTAACTCTCACATAGCAAGGGTAGATTTCATATTGATATTTGTGGGAATCGCACGTAACATGTGACCTGATAAAATGCATTGTAATGCAAGGTCACGTAATATAAACGACTGTTACCGGAAACCTGCCAGCCGGACTATTTCTCCCTGAACGTCACGCCCATCACCGCGGGGCCACCGTGGACGCCGATCACCGAGCCGATCGGGCATACCCTGGCCTTTCCCTTGAAGAAGTCCATGCGGTCGGCAAGTGCCTGTGCGTCGTCCGGCGTGGTGCTGTAGATAATCGCCAGGTCAACAATGTTGCTGCTTTCCTTTGCATAATCCAGCAACTGGTCTATACCTTTGTTGCGGCTGCGGACCTGACCGAACGGCGAGAATTCTCCTTCTTTTAAGATAAGAAGCGGTTTTACGTTCAATACAGCGCCCACCATCGACTTCGCTTTTCCTATACGCCCGCCTTTTGCCAAATACTTCAGCGTGTCGAACAGCGCAAGCAGTCTGATGTTGGGGATGATCTGGTGCATTTCCCCCTTTATTTCTTGGAGACTTTTCCCTGCTCGGGCACTTTCGGCAGCGGCAATAACTATCAGGCCCAGTCCCATGGATACATTCTGGGAATCGATTACCTCGATAGAGCCTTCTTTTCCCATCAACTGGACTGCCTGGTCCGCTGAATTGCAAGTGCCGCTCATTTTGCGGGCAATGTGGATGGAGATTATGCCGTCATTTTCGGGGTCGAGCTTTTCATAGATATCGACGAAGTCCTGAGGGGTCGGCTGCGTGGTGCTGGGGTGTACGGGGTCTTTGAGTAGCCTTTCAAAAAACTGGTCTTTGGTCATATCCACGCCGTCGCGGTACATGTCATTGCCGAATAGTACATAAAGCGGGACTACAGTGATCCCATACTCTTTTACTATTTCCGGTGGCAGGTCTGCGGTGCTATCGGTTACAACTTTTACTGTCATTTGAAAGTTTCTCCTTTTTGAACGGTGACCGGCTTTTAAGACTTGTAGTATACAATGAACGCGATGATATGTAAATGGTTTCACATAATTGCCTTATTGTGAGGTTCGATGAGCTATGCAGGTACCTGTTTTAGAGGTGAGGTTCTTCCGGCTACAGGCGGGGCCTGTAACCGGTTATGTATCGGGAAAAGCAGTCATTTTTCATATAAGGTGCGGATAGATGGGGCTCATTAGACGGGACCGGCCTGCTTGAGGCAGACAACGGGTTTAGCAGAACCCGATCACGTCTTCGAGGATGGTAACTTCGTCTCCACGCTGAAGTTTAGCATCGATACCGCCCGATGTGAGTACATAATTTTTATCATTGACGAGAATTTCAAAGGACTGTTTCACATCATTGGTGATATGGCACACAGGACCCACGTCCACACCGTTACGGTTCAGTCTATTAGAGATTTCAACAAGCACTGCTCTGAGTGTGTCGCCGTTTATTTCCATTTCCATAAATCCGCTTTCTCTTGCTTCCGGCCAGTCATCGTATATCCCGGGAATGAGCAGTCCCGGTTTGAAGTTTACATCATCACCGGGGTCGATCACCACTTTAAGGTCTGTCGGGCCGGGGATTATAGCTACTTTCATAAGCCTCTCCTGTCTTTTGTTGAGATAGTATAAACAAATATATTATTGTGCTGCTTTATTCGTTGTGTTATACCGGTCAAGGGGAGCAGAGTTGGATCTGTAACGCCTTTCTGCTCCTGATTATTGTAACATATCCCGATAGAAAATCTGTCCTCTCCTGATAGATACAGGGCTTACATATATTTATATAATATAAATAATGCAGGTCGTTGCTTCTGAAACCGGTCGTCGGCTGATATTCCCTGTATTGCAACTCCTGTATCTGCGCTGCAGGAACTAAGAATATCCGGTGTGCTCATACAAAACAATATTATACGTAGCCCGGCACCAACCGGGGAAAAATGCTCTATTTGAACCGGAGTGTTGCTTTATTAATAAAGGTTTTCCTGAAGTCTTATTCTTCTGTTGTCTCCGCTGTTTCCGCCGGTGCTGCCTTGGCTGCCTTTGTGGCTCTGGTTGTTTTTGTTGTCTTTGCTGCTTTCGCAGGCTCTTCGGACTTGGCAGGTTTTACCTCGGTCTTCTGTGCTGCCATTGCCTTGTTGAGCTTCAGAGTCAGGCGTGATTTCTGGCGGCTTGCCGTATTCGGATGTAATATCCTCTTCTGTGCCGCTTTGTCGATCGTGCTCATGGTGCTTGCCGCGACTTCCTGGGCTTTTTCCAGATCGTTGTCGTAAATGAGCTTCTCTATCCTTGTTATATATGTTTTTACCGAGCTCTTAATAGAGCGGTTGCGTGCTTGCTTTCTTTTGCTCGCACGGTCTGCTTTCCGCGCTGTTCTTGTTCTGGGCACTTTTTCTCCTTTCTATTTTACGGGTTAATGCTTATCCGTGACGGACTGCTTCTGCCGACGCTGTTCACACCGCGTACCGCTCGAATTTTATTCAATAACTTATGCACCTGTGTCATATCCCTGACTTCAAGGTCTGCGGTTATCGTAATACTGTCTCCGCCATGCTCCGTCAGGTTTATGCCCGAAATATTTATTTTTTCGTCGGCAACGAGCGTTGTGATGTCTCGCAGTAAGCCAAGCCTGTCCCATGCGTCGATCTTGATATGAATAAGATAGACTTCCTGGGTTTTGCCCCAGCTTACGTCGATAAGTCTTTCCCGTTCTTTCAAGTTTATAATATTAACACAATCCTTGCGGTGGACGGTAATTCCACTGCTGCGGGTAATGTAACCGATGATATCGTCACCCGGCAGAGGATTGCAGCAGGCGGAGAGATGGGTGAGGAGGTCTCCTACGCCCATGACCTGTATCCCGGTCGTATCGTATTTCTTGATGACGGGCGGTGTCTTGGTGATTAGCTCCGGCGGCTCCGGCTCATGAGTGAGCGTGAGCACCAGTAGCCGCTGAGTGATAATGCCCTGGCCGATTGCAGCGAGGAAGTCGTCATAGCTGTCCATATTGAACACTTTTGCCGTTTCTTCGGCGTTGGGCATGCTGATGCCGAGACGTTTTAATTCCCGTTCCAGCATCTGTTTGCCCCGTTCTATATTCTGTGTGCGTTCCTGTTTCTTGAAATACTGCCGTATCTTCTCCCGGGCATGAGAGGTCTTTACATAGCCATTGTCGGTATTCAGCCAGTCGAGGCTGGGTCCGCGGTCTGCCTTGGTAACCATGATCTCGATAATATCGCCGTTGTTCAGCGTATTATTTAGCTGTACCAACCTGCCGTTGACCTTGGCGCCGATGCAGCGATGCCCCAGTTCCGTATGAATAAGGTAGGCAAAGTCCAGAGGCGTAGCGCCTCGGGGAAGAGCTTTTATCTCGCCTTTCGGTGTATAAACAAAGACCTGGTCGATGAATATATCCGTCTTAACAGACTCCATGAACTGTTCGCTGTCGAGTTCGCTCTGCCAGTCGATGAGCTGACGGAGCCATGTAACCCTTTCCTCGAAACGTTTGTCCTGTTTATTGCCTTCCTTATACCGCCAGTGGGCGGCGACGCCGTAATCAGCTATACGGTGCATGTCGAATGTCCTTATCTGTATCTCCAGAGGAGTGGTACCGAGGCTCAGCACGGTCGTATGAAGCGACTGGTAGCCGTTTTCCTTGGGGTTGGCTATGTGGTCGTTGAACTCTTCCGGAATAGGGTGCCACAGGTTGTGTATGATACCCAGTGCCCGGTAGCAGTCCGGTATCGTATCGACAAGAACACGGAGCGCAAAGAGGTCGTGAATATCATTGAAGTCTTTGCCTACCGCTGAATACCTGATTATCTTCTGGTAGATGCTGTAGATATGCTTCGGCCTTCCGAATACCTCTGCTTTCAGGTCTTCCTTTTGAAATTCTTTCTTTAAAATGTCGATAACTTCGGCAATATAGCTCTCCCTCTGTTTCCGGCGTGTAACGACCATACGGGCTATCTGGTGATATGTCTTTGGCTCCAGGTATCGAAATGAAAGGTCTTCGAGCTGCCATTTGACTTCCCATATGCCGAGCCGGTGTGCCAGAGGTGTATATATCTCGAGCGTTTCCTGCGCGATCTTCTGCCTTCTTTCAGGCGGGAGCGCTCCCAGTGTGACCATGTTGTGTAATCTGTCGGCAAGCTTGATAAAGACGACACGAAGGTCTTCCGCCATGGCGATGAGCATTTTTCTCAGGTTTTCCGCCTGAGACTTCTGCTTGATATCCGGGGCATTTTGCCAGGTCAGTTTGCTCAGCTTGGTGACGCCCTCGACCAGCTTGCTTACCTCTTTGCCGAACTTTTCTTCGATCTCGGTAAGCGGTATGTTACAGTCTTCCGGCACATCGTGGAGAAGTGCAGCGGCGAGCGTGGTGGCATCGAGTTGAAGGTCTGCGAGGGTCATTGCGGTCTGCAGCGGATGCTCGACGTAAGGGTCGCCTGATTCCCGCACCTGCCCGGCGTGCGCCTGAGCCGCATAGTTATAGGCTGCCTCTACCAGAGCTACTTTTTCCGGAGGCAGGTATTTGCCGGCTTTTTCCAGGAGGGCGCTCACGTCCATTTCGTCACCACTCTTTTTGTAATGATAATGCAAATACGATGAATCATGCAAATAGGCGATAGTTGTTTTTCATTCCGATGTCGACATTTTGAAGAATTTCTATATGCTACAATATAAGCAATGAGTTTGCTCCGGCAATTAATATAATATTTACCGTGAGCAGTGAGGTCATCATCGATGAGCATTACTGTGAAGCTTTATTCAGTGTTACAGCCCTATGCCGATAACCGGGAAATGGTGGAGGTGGAAGGCAGGACCGTCGGGGAATGTTTGCAGTATCTGGTGAAAAAATACCCTGAAATGGAAAAGGAACTGTTTCGTACTCACTGGAAACCGTTCGATTTTTTCGATATTCACGTCAACAGAGAACGCTCGCATTCTGCTGAAATGGGAAAACAGGTCTTCGACGGCGACATGATCGAAGTTACGGTTTTCCGGCCCGGCGTTTGAATAATTCCGGATTTTTAAACGTTGTCGTTGCGCGCATACTCCTTTATAGTTGTTATTTCCTGTATGCCACGTAGATGTCTGCTTCCAGCATCACTCCGTCTTTGAAGAAGTGGTGTGTGAAGTAGATATTCCCTGCGTTATCGACGGAAGACTCCCCGGCAAATTGTGACAATATCAGTTCCGGTTCCTGCCATTCGCCGTTTATCTTCATCGACCGGTAGATAGCCGGTGAGCCCTGGTAGGTCCTCGTGAACCACAGCTCATTGCCGTCACTGTTCAAAGAAGGCCAGCCGTCGGTCTCCGGAGTATTGACGGCCTCGATATTATGGGGAGCAAGCCATCCTCCGTTACCGAGCTCCGATACCCAGATATCGTACTGCCCCTTTCCTCCGGCGCGTGCCGAATGAAAATACAGCTCTTTGCCGTCCGATGTGATATGCAGCTCACCTACCTCGTAGTCCGGGTTGAAACCGGCGGATTTCCAGTTTGTCCATTTTCCATTTACATAGTCCGCGGTAAACCAGTTCATCCCGGTATAACCGGTTCGCGCCGAGCAGAACCACATCGTATTATCCTTGATAAAAGCGCACCCGTCCAGCGATTGCTTGCCCGGGTCCTGAAGCACCACCCTTTCCGGTTTTTGCCATGCTCCGTTTACATTGTGTGAAACGTAAATGCCGGTGACGCCGTCATCGAGCTGTTCGCCGAGCGGAGCATTGGGGTTCGGAGTAAACCATACATACAGCGTCTTACCGTCAGGCATGACAAATGCCGAGTCCTCGGCCCCGGCTGTGCTGATGGGATATGGTACCGGAACAGGCTCCTCGTATTCACCGGAGTGAAGCACCGGCTGGTAAATATCCGTTTCCGGGGTTATCTTCACCTGACCGGCGGGAATTTTGCTTTCCCTATCGACAGGCACATTAACGGTCACAGGTTCAGGCTCGGGTTTTTCCGGTGACGGTGTAGGAGCGGCAGGTACGGGTGTCTGTGCCGCGCAGCCGTATACCAGGACGATTGCTGTAATTAATATTCCGATCAGCCGGTACCGGTTTGCTCCTGTGCTTTTCACTTCCGTAAAAACCTCCGTATTTCTTGTTTAAAATGGCGAAAAAGGTAAGCGGCATTGTACCATTCATCAGGAATTAATGAAAGAATACTATTCGGTCGCTGTGTGGTGTTTACCGGTGACTTTTGCTTATGATATAATATAACTAAAATGATGATATTTATTATAATAAGGTGTAAAGTATGAAAGTATCGACAAGGGCGCGTTATGCATTGCGGGCGATGATGGACCTTGCCATGCATAATGAGGGCGGCCCGGTGCTGGTGAAAAATATTGCCGAACGCCAGCAGATATCGGCGCATTATCTGGAACAGATACTTATATCGCTTAAAGTGGCGGGACTTGTATCGAGCGTGCGCGGCGCAGGGGGTGGTTTTTATCTCGCTCTGCAGCCTTCCCTGATCCGCCTGAGCGAAATTATGCAGGTTGTAGAAGGGACTACAGCACCGGTTGGCTGTGTCGATGTTCCCGACAGGTATGCCCGCTCGTCGTTTTGCGCGGCGCGGGATGTATGGGTAGAGGTAAAAAAAGCTGTGGATGGAGTGCTTGAATCATTTACGCTTGAGGATATTGTGAACCGGCAGCGCGAACGAGAAGCATATTTCGCCGGACAGGGTAAAGACGGAACACCGGTTAAAAATATTGTATGTGAGGAACAATAAAAATAACATTTCATGTCATTTGTCTTTGTTAAGAACTCAGTAAAAGGAGATAGTATAAATGAGCATTACTGTAAAACTACATGAGATACTGCAAAAACATACCGGCGGCAGGGAAGTGGTCGAAGTGAAAGGGAAGACGGTCGGTGAATGTTTAAGGAGTTTGGTAAGACAATATCCAGCGCTCGAAAAACATTTGTATTATAAAAGAGGCAAGTTATTCGGCTATTTCGATGTATATGTAAATGGAATGGGGATATATCCTGAAAACCTGAAAAAAGAAGTAAAAGACGGCGATAAAATTGTGATCAACGTATATATCGCCGGAGGATAGATGGAATAACTCGTTTTTCTTCGTAATGTATGGAAGTACGAGGTAAGCTGTGAACGGTTGTGACTTTGGGATGTATGGGCTACAATGTTTTACAATGGCACGGACGTTCCGGCAAGTATTAATCGTATGAATGTTTTGGCCAGGGAGATATGATGCCGGAAATAATAGCGGTTTGTACCAGTAAAAAAAAGGGAACCAGGAAAGAGAATACAAAATTCGGTGTTGTGCAGGAAGGGTTCGGACTTGCAGGAGATGCGCATGCCGATTCTAACACGCACAGGCAGGTGAGTCTGCTTGCAGTGGAAAGCATTAAAAAAATGCAGGACCTGGGCTTGAACGTAGGTCCCGGGGATTTTGCGGAGAACCTCACGACGGAAGGAATAGACCTCGTTTCCTTACCGGTCGGTACGAAGCTTGAGACGGATGACGGCATAGTGCTGGAGGTGACACAGATCGGCAAGAAATGCCATACGAAATGTGCTATTTATCATACAATCGGAAGCTGTGTCATGCCCGAAGAAGGAGTATTTGCAAAGGTAATGCATGGCGGCGTAGTGAAAGCGGGAGACTCAATTCGGATAGTTCATAATGGAACATGAAACGGTAAAGGTACCGGTACTGAGAATCAGCGGTAGTGATATAGCTGAGGTAGCGGATTCTGTGGTAAGGGAATTTTCCCTCACCATTATGCTTAACGGGACTAATCTTGTGACCATTTTATGTTCGCCTGTTGCTCTGGAAGAGCTTACCGCCGGGTTCCTTTTAGCTCAGGGGTTTATCGAGCGCAAAGAGGATATCGGCAAGCTGTGGGTCGATATGCAGAGCAGCACTGTACATGTACAGACCTCCTGTCCGGTCGATGTCGATTTCAAGCCGGTAATAGCTTCAAGCGGTGCGCGGCATAGGGGAGGGACGGATATCTGGAGGACAGGCAGCGGCAGCAATATCACCGTCACGCCGTCCCAGGTGGTCGCGTTGATGGAAATGTTCGTTCATAGTTCGAAGATATTTGAAAATACGGGCGGTGTGCACAGCGCCGCCCTTTGCGACACATCGAGGATACTGATATTTCATGAAGATATCGGCAGGCATAATGCGATTGATAAAATATTCGGACAATGCCTTTTGCAGGGGATGCCTCTGGAAGAACGCCTGGTATTGACTAGCGGAAGGGTGTCCTCTGAAATTATATATAAAGTAGCAAAGTGTGATATTCCCATACTGGTTTCCAAGTCTGCGCCGACCGACAAGGGCGTTGCCCTTGCCGATGGATTTGGTATTACCCTGATTGGATTTGCGAGGAATGACAAGATGAATGTGTATACCAATCGCTGGAGAGTCACACCGGATAGGAGATAACCTATGTCCCTCACAGACCGTATAGAGCTGTTGAAGCGATCGCGAAATGCGGTGGTCCTCGTACATAACTATCAACTGGGGGAAGTGCAGGATATTGCGGATTTTACCGGCGATTCCCTGGAATTAAGCCGGATTGCCGCGGGAAGCAATGCGGATGTAATCGTATTCTGCGGAGTACATTTCATGGCAGAGACTGCCTCGATACTCTGTCCGGATAAAACAGTACTCCTGCCGGACGCATGCGCCGGCTGTGCGATGGCGGACATGATCACGCCGTCCGGACTGCAAAAAGAGCGTGAGAGACATCCGGATGCCCCCGTTGTCTGCTATGTGAACTCGACGGCGGAGATCAAGGCGATGTCGTATATATGTTGTACGTCAGCTAATGCCGTCGATGTAGTGAATTCCCTGGATGCCGGAGATGTGGTATTCGTTCCCGATAAAAATCTTGGAAGTTATGTTGCAGGAAAGACCGGAAAGAAAATGTTTTTATGGTCAGGTTTCTGTCCTTCTCATGACAGGATAAAGCCGGATGACATACTCGCCCTGAAAGAGCATTACCCCGATGCTGTCGTGGTGGTGCATCCGGAGTGTCGTCCGGAAGTTGCCGCGCTTGCTGATGAGGTTATGAGCACGGGAGGGATGGTACGTTATGCAGCGAGAAGTGACGTAAGGGAAATGATCGTCGGCACGGAAATAGGGATGCTGTACCGGTTAAGAAAAGAAAATCCGGGCAAGCGTTTTATTCCCGTTTCGGAGCAGGCGGTATGTCCCGATATGAAAATGATAACGCTTGAAAAGGTGGTCGCGGCTCTGGAGAAGATGGAGCCGGTAGTGAAAGTGCCCGAGGATATTCGTATAAAAGCAAAAGCCTCAGTCGATAGAATGCTGGAGGTGACGGGTGGCGGAAGCAGAGCCTGAACACATTGTTGTTCTTGTAACGGCAGGCGGTGAACAGGAGGCACGGACGATTGCACGGGAACTGCTCGATGCAAAGCTGGCGGCTTGCGTGAACGTGATAGACGGTATCTCATCGTTTTTTTTCTGGCAGGACAAGCAGGAAATGGAGCACGAGAGCCTGCTGGTGATTAAAAGCAAGGGCAGGCTGCTGCCACAGATAATCGAAACGGTGAAGAAAGCGCATAGCTATAAAGTGCCCGAGGTGATCGCGCTGCCTGTAACCGGAGGCAACAGGGACTATCTGGACTGGATAGATTCCGAAGTCCGGCCTTAAACGTGGTACAATTTATACCGCAGCCGTAATACGCTGCCGTTGATATTGACAGGAAATACAGTAAAGGAGGAACCGGTCTGTTGTTCAAGTCTCCCCGAGGCACGGTAGATATTCTTCCCGAGGAACAGAAATACTGGCGCTTTATCGAGAAAAAAGCGGTCGAGGTAAGCCGTCTTTACGGGTTTGAACGGCTGGATACGCCGGTGTTCGAAGAGGCGCAGTTGTTCACACGGAGCATAGGCGTCGGCACCGATATTGTCACAAAGGAGATGTACCTGTTCCAGGACCAGAGCGGGAATAATCTAGCGCTCAGGCCGGAAGGTACCGCACCAGTATGCCGTGCATATATCGAGCACGGCATGTATAACAGGACCCAGCCGGTAAAGTTATATTATTTTGCGGCAATTTTCAGGTATGAACGACCGCAGGCAGGCAGGTACCGCCAGCATTTCCAGTTCGGATTCGAGGCGATCGGCGATCTTTCTCCTTCTGTCGATGTCGAAGTGATCGATATGGCGTGGCGGCTTTATGCTTCGCTGGGACTGAAAGGGCTGAGCCTGCAGCTTAACAGTATCGGGTGTACGAACTGCCGTCCGGACTATGTAGCGCAATTGAAGGCATATTACGAAGCGCATTCTGAACGGGTCTGTCAGGACTGCCGGAACAGGCTGGAGAAGAATACGTTGCGCCTGCTCGATTGTAAAAATCCGGCATGTCAGGATATAGCGGGAGCCGCACCGAAGAGCAGCGATCACCTGTGCGACGAATGCAAAACACATTTCGAGTCTGTGAAAGACTATTTGCAGGTACTGGGACTGCCGTTTCAGGTAAATCACAGGCTGGTTCGCGGGCTGGATTATTATACGAAGACCGTGTTTGAAATCCAGCCGCCGGAAGAGGGATCGCAAAGCGCTATCGGTGGCGGCGGGAGATACGATAATTTGATTGAAGAGATAGGCGGAAAACCCGCTCCGGCGGTCGGTTTTGCGTCCGGTATGGAACGGATAGTACTCAATTTAAAACGGCAGGAAGTGGATGTGCCGGATATATCCTCACCGGCTGTGTTCATTGCCTGTCTGGGAGATGAAGCAAAGAGGACTGCAGTACGGTTGGCTGCAACGTTGCGTGGTGAGGGTGTGCCTGTATTAACATCTCACGGCGATAAAAGCCTGAAGGCGCAGTTGAGGCAGGCGAACGGTCTTTCGGTAAGCTATGTCGCGATAATAGGTGAAGATGAAGTGAATAATAACACGGTTACCCTGCGCGATATGAGCTCCGGCACGCAGCAGACGGTGCCGGTAAGCGAAGTGACAGCAATGCTGGCGTGAAATAGTGCCGTACAATGATTTGAAATAATAATCGAGAGAGGTATTGATGGACGTTATTAAAGCTATTAAAACGAGACGTAGTATCAGGGCGTACAAGCCGATACCGGTAAGCGACGACGATTTAAATACAATACTGGAGGCAGGACGCCAATCTCCTTCCTGGGCCAATACACAGTGCTGGCGATTTGTTGTGGTGAAAGATAAGGAGATAAAAGCAAAGCTCATAGATACTTTAACCCCGACAAATTCGGGAAGAGCCGCAATGGAACAGGCACCGGTGGTCATTGTTGCATGTGCGGTGTTGGAAAAGTCAGGATATAAACGGGGCGAAGTGATGACCGATAAGGGCGACTGGTTCATGTTCGACACCGCCCTTGCAATGCATAATATGGTACTGGCAGCCCATTCTCTGGGACTGGGTTCGCTTTATATCGGGCTCTTCGATGCAAAAGAAGCAGCGAAAATTGTGGACTTGCCCGATGGAATAACGGTGGTAGCTATATTACCGCTGGGCTATCCCGAAGGAGAGGGCAAAGTGACGACGCGCCTGGATATGTCGGAGATAGTATTTTACGAGAAATACGGGAAGTCATCTGCATAGTTCTCTATCTAAAAATAGCTTAATAACGGGCTGCATATATAACGATATGAATATAGCGAACAATATAACGGAACTGGTCGGCAATACGCCGCTTGTCAGGCTGAACCGGATTGCTTCAGGAAAAGGCGCCGATGTGGTTGCCAAGCTCGAGTTTTTTAATCCGTGCAGCAGCATCAAGGACAGGCCTGCCCTGTCGATGATAACGGCTGCGGAACAGTCCGGACTGGTCAACAGTGATACCACGATTATCGAGTATACCAGCGGCAATACAGGAATAGGGCTTGCCTGTGTATGTGCCGCCAGGGGATACAAACTCATGATCATTATGCCTGATTCTATGTCGCTAGAGCGCAGGCAGTTATTAGAGGCATTCGGCGTGGAACTTGTATTGACGCCGGGGAGTGAGGGGATGATCGGATCGGTGAAGAAAGCTGAAGAACTTGCGGCGGCTATTCCGAACTCCTTCATGACAAGGCAATTCGATAATCCCGCCAATCCAGAAGCTCACCGGAGATCTACCGCCGGCGAGATATGGAAGGATACCGACGGCAAGGTGGATATACTGGTCGCCGGTGTCGGTACGGGCGGTACGATCACCGGTATAGCGGAAGTGCTCAAGCAGCACAAACCGGAAGTCAAGGCGGTGGCAGTGGAGCCTGCGGCGTCGGCAGTACTTTCAGGCGGTAAAGCGGGCGCTCATAATATAGCCGGAATCGGAGCGGGTTTTATTCCAAAAGTGCTGAATAGGGATATAATAGACGAGATCATTACCGTTACAGACGAGAATGCAGCTATGATGAGCAGGCGTCTTGCCAGGGAGGAGGGTATACTGGCAGGAATATCATCCGGAGCTGCTGTATGGGCGGCGCTGGAGTTGGCGGGAAGAGAGGATAACCGCGGCAAATTGATCGTAGTAATTTTGCCTGATACAGGTGAACGGTACCTGTCTTCAGGCCTGTTTCATTAACTATTGAAAGGTAATACATGGACGAAGTAATCATTTCCAGGGCGATAACCGAAAGTTATTTTAAAGAGCTGATGGACTATATGGAGATGGATGTGGCTATTGTCGGTGCCGGTCCGTCGGGACTGACAGCAGGTTATTATCTGGCAAAAAGCGGAATAAAGACGGCGATATTCGAGAGAAAGTTAAGCATCGGCGGAGGTATGTGGGGCGGCGGTATGATGTTTAACAAGATCGTCGTACAGCCGGAAGGAAAAGAGATACTGGACGATTTCGGCGTTGCCTGCACGGAATATGAGAAAGGGTACTTTGTCGCCGATTCTGTTGAGGCGACATCGACACTCTGTTCTAAAACGGTCCAGGCAGGGGCGAAGATTTTCAACCTGATAAGCATGGAAGATGTCATGATCCGCGAAAATGACAGGGTAGTAGGGCTTGTACTTAACTGGAGCGCCGTGCAGATGTCCCAGCTTCATATCGACCCGCTGGCGATACGATCGAAACTTGTGATCGATGCAACGGGACATGCTACAGAGGTATGTAATATCGTGTCCCGGAAGACCAGCGATAAACTGCGGGTACGCGGCGAAAAATCTATGTGGGCTGAGGTAGCTGAAAGCACGATAGAAAGCAATACAGTAGAAGTCTATCCCGGGTTGCTGGTAGCGGGCATGGCTGCCAATGCAGTAGCCGGTTCGCCGAGGATGGGCCCTATTTTCGGCGGAATGCTGTTGTCCGGCAAGGTTGTTGCCGAACTGGCGATTGATTTGTTAAAGAAGGCGTGATATAGTAGCTCTCTTTATATACGGGATAATGTAAAAAAGAGGGGATTTGGTATATCTACAGGTAGAGAATTGCTGTTTACCTGTGATTAAAATACGAAACGGGTGAGGTGCCATGGCAAAAACAATTGCAGAGATAAACGAGAAGATTAAAAAAGGTCAGGCCGTGGTGGCTACTGCTGAAGAGATCATCGAGATCGCACGTAAAAAAGGCGTAACTAGAGCGGCTCAGGATGTAGACGTGGTGACTACGGGCACTTTCGGGCCCATGTGCGGCTCCGGCGCGTATTTTAATATGGGGCATACCAAACCGAGGATGAAGCTCGGAGGCGGCAAGCTCTACCTGAACGAAGTCCCTGCCTATACCGGTCTGGCAGCGGTCGACTTTTTCCTGGGCGCGACTGCACTACCTGATGATGACCCCAAAAACAGGGTCAGGCCCGGGGAGTTTCTCTACGGCGGCGGGCATGTGATCGAAGAGCTGGTTGCCGGCAAGGACATCAGGTTAGACGCGACTTCATACGGAACGGACTGTTATCCCCGGCGGAGGCTGGAAACGTTGATCAATATCAACGATTTTAATGAAGCTGTTCTATTCAATGTGAGAAATGCCTATCAGAACTATAATGTGGCGGTTAATATGTCCGACCGGACTATTTATACCTATATGGGTGTGCTGAAACCGAATGCCGGTAATATCAATTATTCAACGTCGGGGCAGCTTTCACCGCTGCTCAACGACCCGTACTATAAGACCATAGGGATCGGTACCAGGATATTTCTGGGTGGCGGTGTAGGTTATATTGCGTGGCACGGGACTCAACATAATCCGCATGTTCCGCGGGGCGAGAACGGTGTTCCCCTACAAGGCGCCGGAGCGCTTGCGACAATAGGCGACCTGAAACAGATGAGACCCGAATGGCTGGTCGGTACCAGTTTTCTGGGGTACGGGTGCACGTTAACGGTAGGTCTTGGCGTGCCAATCCCTATCATTTCGGAAGAAATACTCCGCTATACGACGGTGACCGATGCCGAAATATTCGGTCCGGTTATCGACTATTCGTCGGACTACCCTGAGCGGATTTCGAACATACTCGCGGAGATCAGTTATGCCGATTTGAGGAGCGGGAAGGTGATGTTTAACGGGAAAGAGGTACCTACCGCATCGTTATCGAGCTATCCCGGGGCAAGAGAAATTGCCGAAATCCTGAAAAAATGGATACAGTCGGGTGATTTCCTGCTAACGGAAGCGGTGGTGCCGTTGCCGGGCATCGATTCGGATGTCGGCATGAAACCATTCGAAGAGAGACCGCTTCAGTAGTGAAGGAGGGTATAGATGGTTGTTTCGAGAAGATTAGTATTACGGTTTCCCCACCGTCTGGTGGATAAGCCTATTGTAAGCCGGCTGGTGAAAGAGTTCAGCCTGGAATTTAACATACTTAAAGCACTGGTGACTCCGGGGGAGGAGGGGCTTCTTGTAATGGAGTTGACCGGAGATCGCAGGGACTATGACCGTGGGGTTAAATATCTCAAGGAAAGCGGTGTGAGCATACAGTCGCTCAGTCAGGATGTGGTGCGTAACGAATTACGGTGTACGCATTGCGGTGCCTGTGTTACCATTTGCCCGCAGGGTGCGTTCACTGTGAACAGGAAGACCAGAAAAATCGACTTCGACCATAACAAATGTGTGGTCTGCGAGCTGTGTATAAGGGCGTGTCCGCCCAGGGCTATGGAATTACATTTCTAGCCTGTATGGCAACTGTCCGTTACAGGCTGTTTTTATCCGTTGAGATTACAGGGGACATCTTTTTCGATGTATGAGCCCAGAACGTACCGGCACTGGATTAAAGATGATGAACTTGTCTCTTTCACGGTGGTGGTACAAGAGACAGACCTTTTTATCCGGGCAGCAAGTAACCTGAGGCAGATTGCGCTCGATTCCGTGATGAAACTTCGCGCCCGGCTGGAGCAATATATCGCGGGTCATCCGCTTTTTCAAACGACGTTCGAACCGTATGAAGTAGCGAAGAATACGCCTGCTCTGATAAAAAGCATGGCAGAGGCTGGCAGGCTGGCGGGAGTAGGCCCTATGGCATCTGTAGCCGGCGCCATCGCAGAGTTCGTCGGAAGAGACCTTCTTCTATTGTCCCCCGAGGTGATCGTGGAAAACGGCGGCGATATTTTTGCGAAAGTCTGTAAGCCCCGAACTATCGGTATCTATGCCGGGAAATCGCCTTTTACCGGGAAAATCGCACTGGAGATCGGTCCCGATGACACTCCGCTCGGCATATGCACGTCATCCGGGACGGTGGGCCATTCAGTCAGCTTGGGTACGGCGGATGCCGTGCTGGTATTTTCTCACAATACTGCGCTCGCGGATGCCGCGGCGACCGCAATAGGAAATAATATAAAGACAACTACCGATATAGATGCCGGACTGGAACAGGCGAAGGCCATCCAAGGCCTTACCGGGACCGTGATTATCAAAGGAGACAAGATCGGGCTCTGGGGCGATATCAAGATTGTTTCTTTATGAAACAGGGAACTACACCGAGCCGCAGCAGGGAATGTTCAAGTACAGGGTTAATTTTGACTGTCCGCCCTGACTGTCGATCGCCGTTACTGTAATGGCAACATCACCGGGATCAGTGGAGTAATAGGTAACCGTGTCTCCTTCTCCATCTATTCTTCCCTCGGTCGCCGCCCATCTGAAGCTGATTTCATCACCGTCAGGGTCTTCTGCAGTGCACTTTATTACAGCGCTTGAGTTCTTCTTCATCTTAAGCGGTTCCATTGCCGGTGTGATGGTGACAGGGTCCTTACCGTATATCGTGATCACCATTGAAAGAACGGGAACATGGTTCGGTGCCGGTGTCACTGTAATCGTTACGGAATCCTCTGTTTCTCCACCTTTACCGTCTGTTACGGTAGCGGTAATAACATAGTCACCCTGGGTTTCGGGTGCCGTCCATGTAATATCGCTTCCCTCACCGTTTATCGTTCCTCCTGATGCCGACCATGCATATGTCAGGGTATCTTTATCGGCATCGGTGGCAACACACCGTACCGGAGTGTCATTCGATGGTGTTACCTCATGTTCCGCAGATATATAGTGAATGACCGGCGCCTTATTTGCCGGAGGGACCGGTTCAGCGGGAGTCGTTTCCAGCGGGGGATTATTGTCCCCGGGCGGTACAACTTTGCAACCGGCGAGCAGGAATAATAGGAGCACTCCCGCAACCGTCAATGTCAGCAGTAATCGAATTAATCGTTTATCATGCACTTTCTCTACTCTTTTCCGGCTATTTTTCTATCTTCAGTTTTTTTATTTAGTCTGGTAATCCATTCCCGGGACGATCCGATTGAACCGGGATGGAATACAATAATTACTATCGCCAGTATGATCATTATAATATCTACAATGAGCGCCTGTACCGGGGTAAGCCCTCCCAATATCTTTTCCCATATGCCGAAACACTCACACGACGTGTATTCTCGCATCCCCAGAAATATAGCATAGATATTATTGCCCGTAAAAGCAAGCGAAAGCAATATGCTCAGTATCGCCATTATTCGGGGCCACAGTCCTACCAGCAGGGCAAGTCCTATAGCCATTTCTGCGCAGGGGAGGATATACGGGATAAAAATATCATAGATAAAAAAAACCAGCCCCGGGCTGATGAGAGCGTCCGGCAAAACGTGTCCGATAAATTCTATGGTCTGACCCGGCACTTCACCGAAGCTTAATTTGCCGGTACCCGCAATGAGCAGAGTCAGCCCGATTAAAATACTTGCTACGAGGCTGATCGTAGCTTTCGCTTTGTGATGCTTTTTCACCTGTACCGTATCAATCATAAGTGCAAACACATATTATGTTTCATTGACCTGTTGATAATTATAACCTACAATGAATAAAGCTCGCAAAGCTTTATTTTGGGGAATGTCAGGAAGCGAAAAAGGCGCTCGAAATACTTTACCTTTCACGCTCTTTTCCACGGGAGAGGTATATGCTGTTATTATGGCGCTCAACGCTCGGATGGACAAATGAACACCGGTGTTTGTACAATCAGGCTCCATATGCCGTACAATCAATCGCTCAAGGAAAAGCGCCGGATTGTCAAGTCTGTTATCGCCAGGCTCAGAAACCAGTTCAACATTTCTGTTTCTGAGGTGGACGATCTGGACCTGTGGCAACTTGCCACGCTGGGAATTAGTTGTGTGAGCAATAACAGCCAGCATATCGATGAAACGCTCACAAAAGTAATAAGGTTTATTTCACAGAATTATCCGGAATCGGAAATCATAGAGCAGAAAGTGGAAATTATACACGGTATCTAGCATTACAACGCGACAGGATGTGATGAAGCCCGATGATTTTATTACGTATCTCACCGCATTATCTGATTATGAACAGCAGATGGTGCATATACAGTATATCCCCCGTCGTAGCGCACGTCCCGGCACGCTGCAACGACCTCTTTCTCCCCCTCTTCAGTCCCGGCTTAAAGAGTCGGGGATAGAGTCTTTCTACAGCCATCAGGCAGACGCCATTAACCTCGCTCGCAACGGTACAAACGTGATGATAGCGACTGCCAGTGCCAGCGGAAAAACACTTTGCTATAACGTGCCTGTGCTGGATATGCTTTTGAATGAGCCGATGAGCAGGGCGTTCTATCTTTTCCCGACAAAAGCCCTGGCGCAGGACCAGATGCGGGGACTGATGCAGTTAGCGTGTCCGGAACTTCTATCCTATACGGAATGCAGTACATTCGACGGCGATACACCACAGCCTGAGCGGGCTGGGATCCGAAAACAGGCAAGGATCATATTGACGAACCCGGATATGCTGCACGCGGGCATATTGCCGAACCACCGGAACTGGTCGAGAACGCTCCAGAATTTGAAGGTCGTGGTGATCGATGAAGCCCATGTATACAGGGGCATATTCGGTTCACACGTGGCCAATATCATTCGCCGGCTGCGCCGTCTCTGCACATTTTACGGTTCAAATCCTCTGTTTATATGCTGTTCAGCCACTGTAGCCAATCCAAAGGAACATGCGGAGGAATTGACGGGCGTTCCATTCGAGGTGGTCGACAATGACGGCTCCCCATATGGCGGAAAACGGTTCGTATTCTGGAACCCCCCGTTGATAGATGAAGCAAAGAGCACACGGCGGAGTGCCAACAGTGAGGCCACTTTTCTATTCACCGAACTTATACGACATGATATCCGTACGCTCGTGTTTACCCGAACACGGAAATTGACTGAGCTTCTCTACATATATAGCAGCGATAAATTGATTCCCTCTCTGGCTGACCGGATTAAACCTTACAGGGCGGGTTATTTACCGGAAGACCGGAGGAAGATTGAGAAGGCGCTTTTCAGCGGCGAGCTGCTCGGTGTCGTTGCCACCAACGCCCTTGAACTGGGAATCGATATCGGTAACCTCGATGCTACCGTTCTGAACGGGTATCCCGGGAGCATTGCCAGCACGTGGCAGCAGGCAGGCCGCAGCGGACGACGGAGCGATGATTCGCTGAGCTTTCTCATTGCACTGGACAATCCGCTCGACCAGTATTTCATGAATAATCCCGATTTCTTTTTCGGCAAGGCTTTTGAGAATGTCCTTATTAACGCCGGTAATATGAATATACTCAAACCTCATCTTCTCTGTGCTGCATGGGAAAAACCGCTGGGCAAAAGCGACGGAACTTTTTTCGGTGAGAGCTACGATACAGCACTCGGGGAAATCGAAGAGGAGGGAACGGTACGGAACAGAAATAACTGGTGGTACCTTTCACCGCGTATCGCACATCCTGCCCGGCACGTCAACATACGTTCTGCTTCCGACAGGAATTATTCCGTACTGGACGCATCACAGGGATATACACTGCTGGAGACTGTTGAATCGAGTACCGCTTTTTTTCAGATACATCAAGGGGCAATTTACCTTCATCAGGGGGATGCATATTTTATAAAAGAGCTCGATATTCAAAAAGGAGTAGCTATTGCGGAACCTGCTAAAGTACCATACTATACCCAGACCAAGGAGATAATAGAGTTAAAGGTTCTGCATGTTGCTCAACGGGCAACTTATTCCGGGGTTACCGTTTGTTTCGGGCTGGTGGACGTAACGAACACGGTGATCGGGTACAAGAAAAAAATGCAGTATACCGACGAAGTGATAGGGGATGAGTTTCTCGATCTGCCTCCGCTACGCTTCGTAACGGAATCGCTGTGGTTCGACGTTCCTGCGGATGGGATAGAGAAAGTGATAAAAGGCGGCCTGGACTTTGCCGGAGGATTGCATGCAATTGAACATGCAGCAATCGCTTTACTGCCTCTCTTTGCGCTCTGCGACCGGAACGATATCGGCGGAGTGTCTACCCCTCTCCATCAGGATACCGGAAAAGCACAGATTTTTATCTATGACGCCTATCCCGGTGGTATCGGGATAGCCAGGAAAGGGTTCGATATCATTGCACAATTGTGGGCGGCTACATCAAGAGCAATCGAGGAGTGTCCCTGCGTGGCAGGTTGTCCTGCCTGTATTCAATCTCCCAAGTGCGGCAATAACAATGAACCGCTGGACAAGAAAGCTGCGCTTGTTTTACTCCGGTCTTTATTGCTTTCACAACCACAGGGTGAATAGTCTGGCAGACCATTTTACATGTAAATCCGTCTATATTTTGCTCGTATCTTACATGTTGTGCTAATATAGCCCGTATTCGTTCGGAAATAAACTTAATGGTAAATATTTTTAACAAGACACGACGGGGCGTTCAAAAAAGCAGGGAAAGCTGGTTCGGAAAAGTCGCCGGCCTTTTCAACCGCACCAGCATTGATGAAGATACATGGGAGGAACTGGAAGAGCTTCTCATCGCTGCTGATGTCGGCGTCTCGACATCCGACAAACTAATTCAGAGTGTGAAACAGCGTATTAAAAGTGAAAAGATAAGCGAAGGAAACCAGGTCCGCGAAGTGCTCCAGGATGAGATGGCGAATATACTCGATATCGCCGCTGTAGCCGCTCCTGACGAGGATATATTACGAATGCTCCTCGTAGTTGGCGTAAACGGTTCAGGCAAGACTACCAGTATCGGCAAGCTTGCATATGAATTCAAACAAAGCGGAAAAGAGGTTATCCTGGCTGCAGCTGATACGTTCAGAGCCGCGGCGATTGACCAGCTCAAGCGATGGGGAGATAAGGTGGAAGTGCCGGTTATTTCTCATCAGCCAGGCGGAGACCCGGGAGCGGTAGTATTCGATGCGCTCGAAGCGGCGAAAAACAGAAATGCCGACCTTGTCATTGCCGATACCGCAGGCCGCCTCCATACAAAGTACAATCTCATGGAGGAGCTTAAGAAAATCGGACGTGTCGCAGAGAAGTACGAGTTGTCCCAGGAAGTGATGCTGGTCGTCGATGCAACCACCGGCCAGAACGGGCTGATACAGGCAAGGAGTTTTACGCAGGCGGTAGGCGTAAACAGCATTTTTCTCACCAAGCTCGATGGTACCTCTCGCGGGGGAATTGTGCTGGCAATATGCGATGAGTTGAAAATACCAATAAAATATATCGGGACCGGCGAGCAAATCGATGATATTGCGGCGTTCGATCCACGCGAGTTCGTTGCGGCGATTTTCGGGAATTAAAGGGAAATTATGTTTACTATCGATATCAATCCAACAATCTTCCATCTCGGTTTTTATGAATTACGCTGGTATGGAGTTATGGTCGTACTCGCCGTCATCGCGATACTGGGTATTTCATGGCGGGAAGCGAAAAGGGTGGGGATAAAAGAAGACCATATATTCTCTCTCGGAGTATGGGCAATCATAAGTGGTGTCATATTTTCCCGGGTAATTCATCTCATCGACCACTGGCAATATTATCTTGAGCATCCGTCACAGATATTGAATTTCGAAGGACTCGGTGTATACGGAGCGGTTATCGGCATTATTATTGCGGTTGTTATATATTGCCGCGTACATAAACTTTCTATATGGTTGATGGGCGATATTATAGCGCCGGGGGCTCTTGTGGGGATGGCGATAGGCCGCATAGGCTGTCTCATAAACGGCTGTTGCTACGGACTGCCGACCACTTTGCCGTGGGCGATAATATATGTCAATCCGAACAGCTATGCGCCGCTTGGTATTCCTCTTCATCCGACTCAGGTCTATCATATAATATGGAATATGGCTGCCTTCGGCGTTATATGGTCGTTACGGCGCCGTATGAGACCGGAAGGCGCGTTGTTTTTCCTCTATCTGGCTCTTTATGCCGCAGGCGATCTCATCGTGAGGTTTTTCCGTGAAGGAGAGCCGTTCCTGTTCGGTATCCAACAGGCACAATTGATCGGTATTATCGTTCTCGTTATCACGATACCGGTCCTTGTGTTCAGAATGTGGAAAGCGAGAAAGCAGAAACCGGCTATCGAAAGCACCGGCGATGCTAACGGGACGATGAAAAGTCCAGAAGAGTAAGCCTCAGTCTTTCATCTCCGTTCCAGCGGTCCAGTTCCAGGTTATAGACTACATCAATAAATGAGGAAAGCTCTTCTGCATAGCTGCCCATATTGAAGCCTACAGCATCCCATGTCACGCCGTTCTGTCTGAGCTTCAATTTAAAATGTTCTCCCTGCGCGCCCATAGTGCGACGATCGATTACCTCTACACGGCGGCTGAGAAATGTCGGTAGAGGGTTCCCCGTGCCGAACGGGGCGAGCTGTTGTATTTGTTCAAAGGTGTTGCCGGAAAAAGTGGAAAGGGAGACCTCGGCATCGATATCTATATGCGGGCGGAGATCGAGTCCGTCCAGCCTGGTTTTGGCGATGTTATGAATGCGTTCTTTAAATTCAACCAGGTTACGGGTCGGTATATTGAAACCGGCAGCTCTGGTATGACCGCCGAACTTGGTTAACAGGTCCTGGCATTCTTTTAGCGCTTCCACAAGATCGAATTCATCGATACTTCTACTGCTTCCCCGGCAGGTCTCTTTCCCGATCCTGAGCACGATTACAGGCCGATAATATTTGTCCGTAAGCCTTCCCGCAACAAGTCCCAGTATACCCGGGGGATAATCTTCGTCTCCGGTGATAAGGATCGGGCGGTCTATTCCTTCTGCGATGAGTGCTTCATTGGCTTTAACAAGTGCTTCATTGGTCTTCTTGACCCGTTCCGTATTTTTATTATCAAGCTCAAGAGCGAGCGAGAGAGCTTCCTCGGCATCTTCGGTGATCAGAAGTTGATAGCTCGTGGTTGCATCGTCCATTCTACCGGCGGCGTTGAGACGCGGACCGATAATCCAGCTTATGCTTTGTTCGTCAAGGTGCCCCTGTTGAAGATTCGTACGACGAATCAGTTCCTGCAACCCCATTCTTTGAGTTTTATTGATAAGGTCGAGCCCCGTTTTAACCCAGTAGCGGCTTTCCCCGATAAGCGGGACCATATCCGTTATCGTGCCCATTGCCACAAGATCGAGAGATTGTCTTGTGATATATTCCTTGCCGTTGCCTTTTATAAGTGCCTGGAGCAGTTTAAAGGCAACGCCTACACCGGCGATTTCTGTAAAAGGATAGGGCGAGTCACTACGTTTTGGATCGATTACCGCCCTGGCTTGCGGCAGCATATTCAACGGGACATGGTGGTCGGTGACAATAACATCTATCCCTGTTTTTTGCGCCTTTTCAATTTCAGGAACGGCTGTAATGCCCGTATCGACTGTAATGATCAGCGATATGCCCTGATTGGCGAGCTTTTCAATAGCGGATGTACGAAGCCCATAACCTTCCGCTGTGCGGCGTGGAATATAGGGGATGACCGTACCGCCGAGTTCTGTGAGTCCCTGAACCAGAAGTGCCGTCGCGGTGATACCATCGGCATCGAAGTCGCCATAGATGGCAATTTGTTCGCCGGAAAGGAGTGCCTGATAGATCCTGCTGACCGCTTTGTCCATATCCGGGAGCTTGAAGGGATCTACTTCAACCCGCTTGTCATTGCAGAGAAAGGCTTCTATTTGCTCGGGGGCGGAGATGCCGCGGTTCCTGAGAAGTTGCACTACCAGGGGGTGAACGCCTGCGATACTGACAGGTCTATCTGTGGACGCAGGCAGATTCCAGTTGGTATGGCTCAAAGAAATGTCCCGGACATGAATTTATTCTTTATACCATAACTGGCCTATATCTGCAAATAGACAGATTGAGAAATAAAAGGAAACAGGGACAGGAAAATATCGTTATACCCTTTATTAAACTGCGGGTGTACGAAAAGGCAGAAATGCGGCAGGCCGGTACCTACTGGTCGATATTGGTCAGGCTATTCGACTTTTATTTTTACTCCATGCTCCCCAGACTTCTTCTCATTTGCTTCGGTCCGCTTGATAGCGACATCTATAAGGCTTTTCATAGTGAGCAGTATCTCTTTTCGGGCGTTTGTTGCATGCTGACGGGCTTCCCCGGTGCCTAATTCGAGAAAAGACGGTTTGCAACGCAACACCAGTCCTTCTTCCGGAGTATGTTCCCATTCTATATAACCTTTAACCATTGTTCTCCTCCATTATTTGCTATTCGTCTTTTTTAAAAGGTCCTCGTCATCGCTGGCGAACCTGATTATCAATTTTTTATCTTCCAGCTTTGCTCCTTTAACCGGCAGCGACGCGACCGTTTTCGGTAAATTTATGTTCCGCCGGTATGCACCGACCTGGACTATAAGTTCGTCGTTATTTTTTATAAGAGAAATTTCCTCTTTACGTGAATAGGGAAAATCAAAACTCAATGTATATTGCCCGTTTTCTTTGGTGAACTCATGCGTCTTGCCTTTGTAGAATATTTGCATCGGGTCGCGGTCTTGGAAAAGTTTCTCCGACGTTTTTTTAAGCATATCCATCCCAACCACTTCCTGCTCCATAAGGGGGAGACTTAAAATAGGTAGAGGCGTGAAGCGGTCCTCAATTTCCTGATAGTATTGCTCCTGGTTTGTTTTCCAGTATTCAAAATAACTGTCCGTTACCTGTACGGGGATCATCCGGTTGCAGACTACAAGGTCAGTAGCATATCCGTACAGGTTGAGGTAGGTGAAAGTACGCTGTGTTTCCTTGATCACCATCTTCTCAGGATTTACCACCAGCCTGATCGATGTCATTTCCGGGTCGGTAAGAAAGTTACGCATTTTTTCAATTTGCGGGAAAAGCTGCTGGACCGAGTCCATCACCTCTTCTTCCGGTATCGGTATATTCAAAAGAGGCTTAAGCACAGGACGAACGACTTTTGCCGCCTGACGCTGGACCGGGAAAAGCTTTTTCATCCACCAGTCGAGTACTTCCGGAAAACTGAGTAGCCGTATCGTCTCGCCTGTCGGCGCCGAATCGACCACTATGGCATCGTATTTCCCGCTTTCGGCATAGTCCACGATAAAGAGCAAGTAAGCCAGTTCTTCCATGCCGGGAAGGAAGGCGATCTCTTCGGCGACCATTTCATTTATTCCACGCCAGGCAAGGAGAGTCGAGAACCAGCGCTGGATGGTAGCCCAGTGTTCGTTGACCGTCGAAGTTAGTTCCGTTTCCTGCAACCATAAGTTATCGGCGATGGCGGTAGCAGCAGGGCATGCGGGCAGATTGAAGGAATCGCTGAGACTGTGTGCTGCATCGGTACTTAAAGCCAGCGTTCTGTATCCCTTTTCGGCGCATTTCATGGCCGTAGCGGCGGCAATGGTCGTTTTTCCGACACCGCCTTTACCAGTGTAAAGTATGATCCTCATAGTTTATTCACTCCTCACTTTGAATTACACCCGGTCTGCACTAGAATTTTTTCCCCGATTAATTTATCTGAGGTCTGTTCGGCACGGCGCTTGATGCCTGTCAGCCAGAGCCTCCGGATGAGTCCGCTGAACGGGCGAATGACGCGCCAATACGGCGCGAAATTTCTACGTGCATGATCGCTTAAAGCCTTTGTACGGCTCTCCGTTCGTACAATGACTGTGCCGGGAGTACCAGTATCTTTGACCAGCAGATTTGCCACCACTTTGAGATAGCCAGGGCGATCGAAAGCGAGATATTCCTCTCTATCTGCAATTGGTACTTCCAGATTACTATCCTTATCCCAGACACGACCGATCTTTTCCGGTACTATCAAACCGAATACAATCTCACGGGAGTCGATTTCGGCCAGCTTTGTGAAATTGTTTGCTAACATCGTTTCAAGCATCGGTTTATGGTTGTCCAGAGACGACATGTTTCTGCCGGCTAATTTTTCGGGAAGTTCCCGGAGAAAATACAGTAGACGAACAATGAAAGAAATTTCTTCTAATGTGACATCTGTTAAAGCCCAAAAAGCGATTTCCGGACTGGCATCGATTCGAATTGTATGTACTTCGGTAAAATCATATTCGGGTAAAATTTCATCCAGTAACATAAGAGCTCCTTTTATCTCTATTTAGCCCGGCGAGAATAAAGCATACCAGGCTGCACATAAGAAGAATTGTGGGAAAATAAAAGAAAAAGACTAACGATATTACAACCATCAGGACATTCATGATAATCAATACCGGTATGAGTTTGTCGAGGTGAACAGATAATTCCCGGTTATTCTTCAATATAATTAACAGGATAAGACCTATAAATCCCACCAGCATGCCCGTGCTGATAGCAAAACCGGTATATGCCGCCCACGCGGACTCCAATAGTGAAGTCCCCCTGCCGTGTGCTATTTCAACTATACGAAGAGATATATTTCGAAGCGGTACCATTGCCGCTTCTGTGGCCGGGGAGAACATGCCCGGGATAAATATATCAGGAATTGCCGTGAGAGCATGACCGAATCCGGCGACTATCAGTATCCACGTGCCGGCTTTAAAGAATGTTAGTTTGTTTGTTGTTTTTGTTTTCATGACTGGACGCTCCTGAAACGGGATTAGTCTTCTATCTCAATATGGTGAAGGCGGTCCTTCTCTATCCCGGGCGGCTTCAGGCTGTTTACAATGAATTTGTCCATCGCCAGAAATGCCTGCAACATCTGGTACGCGGCACTGCCGAATTCCAGCATATGCTCCAGACGCTCAATATAGAGAGCGCTCTCAGGATTTTGCCCGTCGTTTTCCTGAGTGTTCACTGAATTGAGTATGTTTTTTATGGCATTTAGTGTGTGTTCGATCTCCTTTTTATCCCTCTCCGAGAGTATCCCTCGGAAGATTTTCCAGAAATCGGTTTCAGCCTGATAATAGTCTCTGCGGTCGCCTTTCTTGCTGATCGGGTGTATCAGCCCCCAGCGTTCCATATACCGGATGTTCAGGCTTACATTGCCTTTGCTGATATCGAGTTGCTCGGCGATTTCGCCGAGCGAGACAGGTTCTTTGTTCAAATAAAGCAGGCCGTATATCTGTCCCGTAACTTTGTTGAAACCGGCAAAAGCGCTCAACCGCCCGAGTTCCTGTATCAGGTTTTCTTTTGCTTGCTGTAGTTCATTTTCCATTTAAAATTCCTATCGTTTAAAATATTCTAAACGTTTTGAACAAATGGTACTATTATAATTTGTGTTTGTCAATAGACTGCTAAAAATATATAAAAAAATACGGGCCGGGTCTGCGACAACGCAGCCGGCCCGTATTTGAATCGTTCGTTGTCTGTTTATTTTGTTTTATTGAGCTATTTGATACGCTACCTGCATATTGATGGTTATCTCGATTGCACCCGGACTGATCGACGATGCACTTTCAGCTACTGCCATCGGGGCGGGTATCATTTGTTGTGCGTTTCCGCCCGCTATGCCGTAGACCATATTCTGATAAAGCGGTGTGATGTTCTCCGAGATATACGTTGGTTCACCAAGCTGTTGACCTGCCAGGGCTGCGATCTGTTCCGCTCTCTGTTTTGCATCGGCCATTGCTTTCTCCCTGGCGCGCTCATAGAATGTGGTGGGATCGTCGACTGAGAAATTGAGATCGTTGATGCGGGTATAATCGCCTCCCGCTGCAACTACCGCTTCGATAATATCGCCGACTTTGTCAATATCACGTATTTTTGCTACGACCATATTGGTGACCTGATATCCGACCACCACTTCCTGCTGTTCACGGTCATCCCAGCGTGTTCTCTGGTAGATACGGAAATATTGTGTCTGGATATCTTTTTCTTCGATCCCTTTATCGGTGAGGGACTTCATAACTTTATCCATTGCTTCTCTGGCTTTTCCCTGTGCTTCGCTGACGGTGGCTTCCTGCGCTTCTATCCCCAGCTGTAGAGTTGCGATGTCCGGATTTGTGGTTACTTTGCCTGTACCGTTCACCCAGATGCCCTCCGCCTGGTTGGACACCGATACATGAATATCGGGTGTATCCGAAGCTGAAGATTTGTCTTCAGCAAGTACCGTGGGTACCAGTTCTGGCTGGACTGCTGTACGGTCTCCGATGCATCCGCCGAACGTACTTATCATGATTATGCCGATGAGAAGCAGCCCGCATGTCGAGATAATATGTTTTTTCATGAATAACCTCCTTAACTGTTTTGCTTTGATGTGTATTGTATCGGTGCAATATTTACAGGTGCTTTTAAAAATATAGAGCGTTTTTCACAGGAATGTTCATTTTCCCTGAAGGCAATGCTGTAGAAATCAGAAGAATATTTTCATAAAGCTTCTCCGTTCATGAGTTGACCGGAAACGTGCGACGTACATATAATTCGGTGAGGTATATCAATGAATAATCGTCCTGTCATTGCGTTTCATACGCTTGGGTGCAAGTTAAACCAGGCCGAGACAGAATTCCTGTACTGGAGGGCGGCGGAGGCAGGTTTTCGTGTCGGCAACGGTAAAGTCGCCGGTATCCACATCATCAATACCTGTACGGTGACACATATTGCCGACCGCAAGTCCCGTCACCTGGTACGGATGATAAAAAAGCGGAACCCGGCTGCATTTATTATTGTTACCGGTTGTTATGCAGAGCGCGATGCGGCTGCACTTGCCCGCGCCGGAGCGGACTGTGTGGTCGATAATGCGGGGAAAATGCAGGTAATTGAGCTGATCGAGGGGATCTCTTCTCCGGACTATACAGGATATACGGAAAGCACCGGTTCTGTTCATACTACAAGGATCCGCAGTTTTGTCAGGATACAGGACGGTTGCAATGATTTTTGCTCATATTGCGTTGTCCCTTTTGTGCGCAGTCAGGTATATAGTCTTCCCGCTGAGGAAGTGATCGATACAGTGAAACAGAGGGTATCCGGAGGATATAAGGAAGTCGTGTTGACGGGGACCGAAATAGGCAAATACAAAGACGGGGATATCGATCTTTTCCGTCTGGTACGGCAAATCCTCGACAGTACTGAAATTCAGAGGCTGCACCTGTCATCCCTTCAACCTCAAGAGGTGTCCGCGCAATTGCTCACTCTGTGGCAGGACCCGCGAATGTACCGCCACTTTCATATTGCGTTACAGAGCGGTAGCGCTGCGGTATTGAAAAGAATGCGAAGGCGGTATTCTCCTGCCTTGTATGCCGATGCCGTGGCACTTGTCCGTAGTACTGTGCCGGATGCAGCGATAACTGCGGATGTCATGGTCGGCTTTCCGGGCGAAAGTGATGAGGAGTTCGAGGAAAGCTACCTGTTTTGCCGGGATATGGAGTTCGCCGGTATACATGTATTTTCCTACTCACCCCGGCCCGGTACAGCGGCGGCTTCAATGGCGAGTCAGGTAGCTGATGCGGTAAAAAAGGAGCGCAGTAACCGGATGCTCGAACTGGCCCGGGAAAGCTCCCGGCGTTTCTGTGAGAGATTTCTGGGAGAAACGAAAATGGTGTTGTGGGAGAACGAAGAAGGTAAACAAAAGGGATTGTATTCCGGATTGACGGATAACTATATTCGCGTCTATGTAGTGAGCAGTTCTCCGTTGACCAACAGCATTCTGCCGGTAAAGCTTATCGGATTGTGTGAGGACGGAATGAAGGGGGAACCGGCCTGGTGAAAATATCGGTAACGGTAAAACCGAACTCGAAAGTCGAGGAGGTAGTGAGCGGTTTCGACGGGTTGATAGTTCGGGTCAAAGAACCCCCGAAAGAAGGAAAGGCGAACAAAGCGGTGATCGCCTTATTAGCCGGATTTTACAACGTGCCGCGGAGCAATGTGAATATCCTCAGCGGACAGGGCGGACGGAAGAAGATCGTTGAAATCAGAGGCCTGTGAGCACAGATAAACTCATATATAAATGATTTTACATAAGCGCGGCGCTTTGAAAAGCTTTACTGTCTGTTTCAGACCGTCATGCAAATTGACATAATATTATAAACCCGGCAAACAAACCTGCAGACTATATGCAGGTTTGTTTCATTCACTATACAGGTCGCTCAGCCAGCCTGTTTTTCAGCAATATCGCCCGCTATGGGGAGCTTATACTTCTCACCCTGATAGGCTTTGATCATAAGCAGTATCCAGAGTACCAGAGCGAGGATGGACAACAGGACACCGATAATATAGCCTACAAACGGTATCCATCCGACGATAATGCTTACAACCGTGATCGATCCAAATACGACGATGGACTGCATGGCATGGAAGCGCACCATCTTGTTTTCCTTTTCGACAAGGAAGAAGATAAGGCCGGTGATCCACCCCAGTACATAACATAAGAGTGAGGCAACGTTTTCGTCGAGGTTCATGCTTGTCTTTGCCATAGCGGGGCCCTCCGTTTGAATAAAGTATCTGATAGCGTACAGGGTTTATCGTTTGTTGTCAATAGTATAGTAAGGCAGGTGTTTTAACCTTTACGGTCGGCGATAAGCCTGAAAATTATAAATAGATACGGCTGGAATTCTCATGCCCGATATCCTGATGATAGCCTGTTGAAATACTTTGCTTTTACGGCGAAATGAATCTATACTTGAATTATATTCCGTTTAAACACGCTCGAATTTCGATGATTTGCAAGGAGGTATGGAATGTTGAGAAAGGTTGGTGAAAAATTGAATGCCGGCAAATGGCTTATTATTTCTGCGCTGGTCCCGATAATTATTATCGCTGTTGTATTTGCGATTCCCTTTAAAACAGTACCGGTACAGGAAACGGAAACATACTGGGCCACGGAAATGCGAGAGGAAGCCTACACGGTCACAGAGGATTATACGACTACGGAGCTATATCAGGAGACCGAAACAAAGAGTGAAACTGTCTATGACAATTACCTCACTGGGGGTAACTCATATACATTCGATGTTGACAAACCGGGGTCGACCGTTACTGTTAAGATGAGCGATTATCCCTATGGCGGTTATTATGCGTCATATGTGGTTGTCGATGATTCGAACCCGTATTACTACAGGTACTGGCCTGACTATTACTGGGGATCGAAAGCAAAAGTTACCGTTACATTAAGCTATCCCGAACAGGTGACCAGAGAAAGGCTGGTGACCAAGCAAAGAGATGTCGTGAAATACAGGGAAGTTCCCACACAGGTCCTGAAAGAGCGTATTACAACAACGAATGTAAAAATGTCTATATGGCAATACCTGTTTATGGACCGGAACGTGTAGTACGAGCTTCTTTGCGAGAATGATCAGAGGAATAATGAAACAGGAACTAATGGATATTCTGGCATGCCCTGTATGCAAGGAACCCCTCAGCTTGGATATCCTTAATGAAAAGAACGGGGAAGTAATTACAGGATCGCTCCACTGCGGAACATGTAACCATGACTATCCTATAGATGACGGTATTCCTAACCTCCTGCCGCCGGAATGAAAGCCGGGCGGTATCACTCACTATAGACGATCCTATTTTGAGGAGATTCCCATACCTCTATACATGTAAGAGTTACTTCTTCCGGTAGATATGACTTCAATTCATGGTAAATAGCGGACGCGACATTTTCGGAAGATGCGTTTATGGTATCGAACGGCGGAATGTCATTGATACACGTATGATCGAATTTATCGATTACAGCGGCTAATTGTTTCTTCAGGTCTGTGAAATCATATGCAAGGCCGATCTCATTGAGTTTTTCTGTCTGCACGGTTGCAATTACCTTGAACCGGTGCCCGTGTATATTTTCACACTTGCCCTGATAGTCCCGCAGGTAGTGTGCAGCATCGAAGTGCAGTTCAACTGATACCTGGTACATGTTGCCTCCTGTTCCATAGCTTTTCAGCAGAAGACCACTTTGTCACTCCGGTAATATTATCGAGTGAATGCAACAATTCATCCGGTGTCTTTCCGTTATCGGGGTGGCGCAGTTCGGGGGCTATTTCCGAGAGCGGGACCAGCACGAATGCGCGTTCAACGAGACGTGGATGAGGGATGGTCAATTGTTCACTGTGACATACAATATCGTCATAAAATAGGATATCTATATCGATAGGTCTCGGCGCATTCCGGAAGGCTGGAGTTCTTCCTCCCGAATGTTCTATATCTTTGACGTAACAAAGAAGCTGTTCGGGGGACAGTACGGTGGATATACGGGCTACAGCGTTGAGAAAACGCCGTTGACGCAAATATCCGACCGGCTCTGTTTCATAGACCGACGAGACCTGTAGTATTGTTGTCTGTTCTGAAAGGGATTTCACAGCGGAAGACAGGTTTCTTATCCTGTTTCCCATGTTTGAGCCGAGCCCGAGAAAGGCTATTGCCATGAGATGTTTCTCTTTCTACGGACGATCGCATCTGTCATACGCGATACCCTGGCCATCTCTTTGACATCGTGTACGCGGACTATATCCGCTCCGTTGGCGATACCGAGCGCAACCGTAGCCGCTGTTCCTTCGACACGCTGGTCGGGAGGAAGATCGAGCGTGAGCCCGACCATTGATTTGCGCGATGTGCCCAGCAGGACCGGCAGCCCGAGTATTTTCAGCTCGTTCAAACGGCGGACGATCTCGTAGTTCTGCTTGAGAGTCTTCCCGAAACCTATGCCGGGATCGATTATTATATTGTCCCAGGGAACCCCCGCGTCGAGCGCAATATCCGCAGCGCGTTTCATATCGGCTATGATAGCTGGAATTATATAACGGCTTTGTTTTTCCCTATGGTTGGACATGACGATAAGCGGGACGTTTCTTTCCGCTGCCAGCGCCGCGATCCCGGGACTGCGCTGCAGCCCCCATATATCGTTGATAATATGCGCACCGGCGTCCAGCGCTTGCCGGGCAACCGCGTAGCGATAGGTATCGACGCTCACCGGTACAGTTATTTCATATTTAAGGCGTTCGAGTACCGGTATTACCCTGCTGAGTTCCTGTCTTGCTGCCTCGTCATCAGAGGAAGGGCTGGTGCCCGGACGGGTGGACTCGCCGCCCACATCTATAATGTCGGCACCCTCTTCGATGAAACGTTTTGCCTGGTCGACTGCTCGATCGACATTGTCCAGACCGTCGCCGGAGAACGAATCGGGCGACACGTTTACAATACCCATAATATAGGTCCTCTCGCCCCAGTGTAACGCCGTATTGCCGCAGCGGGTAAAACCGGTAGCACCGGCGCTGCGTGCTTTTCTCCATTCTGTAAGCTCTGACCTGTTCATAGTAATGACCATGGGCTTTTATTGTACCATGTGGTTGGGGTTTACACTATACCATGCCCCATGAAGACCGTATAAAATAGCTCATGGAGGTAACTGTAATGCGCGGCAGGAGAGCACTCCGGCGACCTTATAGAAAGCCGGGTAAGTGGCAAAATCGGCCTGATTTTGCTAAAATATGCTCTCTTTTTACGTTAATGAGTCGCGGAAAAACCGGTTTGTCGTATTAGCAAATTCTCGATATTGTATGCTAGAATTTAGTTTATACACAATTCCGGAGATATTCTTCTTGTGGGGCAGCAATGAGTGCGGAATCGGAAGTCGGTAAGAAACTAGCAGATTTAAATATACGCCGTGAGCAAGCTGTTGCCGGTGGCGGGCAAAAAGGGATCGAAGGGCAGCACCAGCGTGGAAAGCTGACTGCGCGGGAGCGTATCGCGCTGCTTTTCGATATGGAAACGTTCGAGGAGATCGATTCTTTTGTACAGCACCGCTGTACCGATTTCGGTCTGGATGAGAAAAAATATTCCGGCGATTCGGTGGTGACCGGTTACGGCAAGATAAACGGGCGGAATGTCTTTGTGTATTCGCAGGACTTCACCGTGTTCGGCGGCTCCCTCTCCAAGGTAGCGTCCGAGAAAATATGCAAGGTGATGGACCTGGCGGCGAAGAACGGCTCTCCTGTCATCGGGCTCCTTGATTCGGGTGGAGCGCGAATACAGGAAGGCATCGACAGCCTGGTAGGATACGGAGAAATTTTCACCAGAAATACCCTTTATTCGGGCGTTATTCCCCAGATATCCGTAATCATGGGACCGTGTGCCGGTGGCGCAGTCTATTCTCCGGCCATTACGGATTTTATTTTTATGGTGAAGAATACCTCACAAATGTATATAACCGGCCCGGCGGTAATAAAGGCGGCTACCGGTGAAGAAGTAGACGCAGAAAAGCTCGGCGGCGCCATGACTCATGCGGCGAAAACGGGTAACTGTCACTTTGTCGCTGAAAATGACCAACAATGTCTGGAAATGGTACGCAGTCTCCTGGAATATTTGCCGCAGAACAATACGGAAGAGCCTTTTATTATTGAAAACGGCGATGCATCCGATCGAATGGATGAAGGGCTGCTCGAAATTATTCCGGATAGTCCGGCGAAAGTATATGATATGCAGAAAATAATCGATATAGTAATCGATAAAGGCAGTTTTTTCCCGGTGCACAGCTATTTTGCCCGAAACCTTATCACCGGGTTTGCCCGCATGGCAGGGCAGAGTGTCGGTATTGTTGCCCAGCAGCCTCTTCACTATGCCGGTTCGATCGATGTCGATGCTGCGGATAAAGGCGCCAGGTTCGTGCGTTTTTGTGACTGCTTTAATATTCCGATTATTACTTTTGTCGATGTGCCGGGATATTTCCCGGGGACCGAACAGGAGCACCGCGGCGTTATACGGCATGGCGCAAAATTTCTCTATGCGTATGCTGAAGCGACCGTGCCCAAAATAAGCGTGATTATTCGCAAGGCATATGGCGGCGCCTATATCGTCATGAGCAGCAGAAGCCTGCGCGGAGATATAAGCTATGCCTGGCCTACTGCTGAAATCGCCGTGCTCGGACCGGAAGGAGCGGTCGACATTGTGTTTAAACGTGATATCGACAGCTCGGAAGACCCGGTAGAGAAACGGAAACAACTGATCGCTGATTACCGGGACAAGTTTGCCAATCCCTATATTGCAGCGAGCAGGGGATATGTCGACGATGTCATCGACCCGAGAACCACGCGGCCGAAGCTGATAAAAGCGCTGGAAATGCTCCACAACAAAGTCGATACCAACCCTGCGAAAAAACATGGCAACATTCCCCTGTAACGCAGAGGGCTGAAACGGATGATGTTATGGCGGCTGTCGTGGCAGCAATCAACGCCTGCATTCATAAAGGAACAGCAATAGAGATTGAGGTAAAGAATAATAACGACATTTCCCGGCCTGAGTAAAAACGTGGAGACTCTTCGGACGGTAAAATGGAGGGCCAACCGGGGAGCTGGCAGGCCGTTTAAATATGAGAAAATAACTTTAGGGAGAGATAGATAATGAGCAATGAAAAAGATAAGAAAAACCCGTTGCGTATTACCGACCTGACGTTCCGCGATGGACATCAGTCCCTTTTTGCGACCAGGATGAGGACCGATGACCTTGTTGCTATCGCATCGGAGTTTAATAAAGCAGGATTCTGGTCGATGGAAATGTGGGGTGGCGCTACTTTCGATGTGATGACACGGTATCTGAACGAAGACCCGTGGGAGAGGGTACGCCTTCTGAAAAAACTCTTGCCCGATACAAAACTGCAAATGCTCCTGCGCGGCCAGAACCTCGTCGGTTACCGTAACTATGCGGACGATGTTGTGACGGCATTTGTGCACCATGCAGCCGATTGCGGTATCGATGTATTTCGTGTGTTCGACGCAGTGAACGACGAGCGTAATTTTATCACCGCGTTCAAGGCGATCAAAGATAAGGGAAAGCATATTCAGGGCTGCCTGAGCTATTCTTTGACTGAGCCCAGATTGGGCGGACCGATCTATAATATCGACTATTTTGTAAAGAAGGCGCTCATCATACAGGATATGGGAGCGGACAGCCTGTGTATAAAAGATATGGCGGGCCTGATCGCTCCGGGCGATGCATATGACCTGGTGAAGGCGTTGAAAGCGGCTTTGAAAATACCGGTGAACCTGCACAGTCATTTCACCAGCGGTATGGCCGATATGAGCCAGTTAAAAGCGGTTGAAGCCGGTGTAGACTTTATCGACACCTGTATTGCGCCGCTTGCACTGCGTACATCTCATCCGGCGATAGAACCGTTTGTTGCGGCGTTGCGCGGCACCGAGAGGGATACCGGACTGGATATCAATCACCTGTTCGCTCTTGGAGAGTATTTCGAGACTATCGTCCCGAAATATCGCGACTTTCTCGATACAACCAAGTTTGCAGTGATCGATACCAATGTGCTGCGGCACCAGATCCCGGGCGGTATGTTCACTAACATGGTAGCCCAGTTGAGAGAGGCTAAAGCGCTCGACCGGCTTCCGGAGGTGTATGCGGAATTGCCGAAGACCAGGGCTGACCTCGGTTATCCTCCGCTGGTCACACCCACCAGCCAGATAGTAGGCACGCAGGCTGTACTGAATGTGCTTTTCGGCCGGTATGTCATGGTCACCAACCAGACCAAGGACTATGTCTACGGTCTGTACGGCAAGACACCGGTCCCGCTGGAGCAGGAAATTATCGATAAAGTATTGAAGGGATATAAAAAGGGTAAAACACCGATCACGGTACGTCCTGCCGATACCATCGAGCCGGAACTGGAAAAAGCCAAAGAAGACACAAAAGACATTGCCAAAGATATCGGTGATGTATTGATATACGCTCTCTACCCCCAGACAGGTATGGACTTCCTGAAATGGAAGTACGGGCTTGCCGAGCCGCCCGCATCGACAAAGCCGAAAACGCTTGAGGATGTGCAGCGGGAAGACGAGCTTATCGCGAAAGCGAAAGCCGGTAAACTCGTGGAAAAGGAAGGCTAGAGAAGTACGTAAACGATACCTTTTCAGCGGCGGCAGCAATATTATTGGATGAGGCAGGACCGGTTGCGGAGCCTGCTGCTCCGATAAACGCCGCCCTGTGTGTAGCGGAGTTCTAACCGGTGCTAAAATAAGCATCGGTGGCGTATTGGTAATAATTGAGGGATAAATGGGAAAGACTCTTAGTGAGAAAATTCTTAGCGAGAAGTCGGGGACTGATGCCCGCGCCGGCGATATAGTAGTGGCAAAGGTAGACCTGGCTTTTGTCCAGGATACTACGGGCCCGCTGACCGTGCGTCAGTTTAAAGAAAGCGGCCTTAAAACACTGGCAAACCCGCAGCGGACGGTGCTGTTTCTGGACCACGCGGTGCCCAGTCCGAACCGGAATTTGTCGAACGATCATAAATTTCTGAGGAGTTTTGCCGGGGAAGCCGGATGTGTCCTTTCTGAAGGTGGAAACGGTGTATGTCATCAACTTGTAGCGGAAATGTATGCCGCTCCCGGAGAGGTAATTGTCGGCGCTGATTCACATACCGTGACCGCCGGTGCGCTGGGAGCGTTTGCGACCGGTATGGGATCGAGCGATGTCGCTGTTGCCTTCGCACTCGGCAGGACATGGTTCCGCGTTCCGGAAAGCTATAAGATAGATATTCGCGGCAAATTTCAGAAGATGGTGACTGCAAAAGACTTTGTGCTTTATCTTACGGGACGGTTGGGTGCTGACGGAGCGGCTTACAAAGCGCTGGACTTCGTCGGCGATATGGCAGCCAGGATGACCATCGCTCAGCGAATGACCGTAGCGAACATGGCTGTTGAAGTCGGTGCCAAGGCGGGGCTCTTTGCAAGCGATAATAAGACAAAACAGTTCCTTGCATCGCAGGGGCGCGGTGACAAATACAGGGCTATTTCAGCCGATGATGACGCGGACTATGAACAGGTGATCTCTATCGATGCAGCAGGCATCGAGCCGATGGTCTCCATGCCGCATACGGTGGATAATGTCGCTCCGGCGCATATACTTTCCGATATAAAAGTACAGCAGGTCTTTATCGGCACTTGTACCAACGGCAGGCTGGAAGACCTGGAAGTAGCCGCTTCCGTATTACGGAATCGACACTGTCATCCCAATGTCAGGTTAATAGTAGCTCCTGCTTCGCGTCAGGTCCTTTCCGCGGCGATCGATGCCGGGTACATAGGCACATTGATCGATGCCGGAGCGGTGATTCTGCCGCCGGGATGCGCGGCATGCCTCGGACTGCATCAGGGGGTACTGGCGGATGAAGAGGCCTGTATCTCCACGGCAAACCGCAATTTCAAAGGCAGAATGGGAAATCCCGAATCATCGATATATCTTGCCAGTCCTGCTACGGCTGCCGCTTCGGCTGTGACCGGAGTGATCACCGATCCAAGGGAGATGAAGTAATGCCTGAGAAAATATTGAAAGGCAGAGCTTTTAAATTCGGCGATAGCATATCTACCGACCTCATTATACCCGGCAGGTATGCGCATCTGAGGAGCAATCTGCCCGAACTCGCAAAACATGTGCTCGAAGATGCCGATCCGTCGTTTGTGGACAATGTACATGCGGGGGACTTCGTGGTAGCCGGTAAAGATTTCGGACTTGGCTCCAGCAGGGAACATGCACCGCTGGTAATAAAAATGGCCGGAGTGAGCGCCATTCTGGCAAAATCGGTAGCGCGTATATTTTTCAGAAACGCTATAAACCTCGGACTCCCGGTATTATTGTGCGATACCGATAAGATCGAATCACACGATGAGCTGGAAGTAAACCTCACGACGGGAGTGATTACCGACCGCACTAAAAACATCGAGCTTACATTCAACAGGATACCTCAGGTCATGCTCGATATCCTCGATGAAGGCGGGCTTATTCCCTATATACACAAACACGGCGATTTTAAACTATAATCTGGTTTACGGAGTAACTGACATGTCCCACAGGATTACGCTTATTCCCGGCGATGGTGTTGGACCGGAGATAACTGCGGCTACGGTACGGGTACTGGAAGCTACCGGTGTACAGTTTGACTGGGAACCCCTAATAGTAGGCGAACAGGCTTTAAAGGAGACAGGAACACCACTCCCGGACGCGGTGCTTGATTCCATAAGAAAAAATAAGGTCGCGCTGAAAGGGCCGGTAACGACGCCTATAGGCACCGGGTTCAGAAGCGTCAATGTGGCGCTTCGGAAAAGGCTGGACCTTTACTCCTGTTTACGTCCCTGCAAAACATATCCGGGAGCCCCCGCCGCTTTTCCTGATGTGGACATCGTCGTGGTCAGGGAAAATACGGAAGACCTGTATGCCGGTGTGGAGTTTGCCGTGGGGACGGACGAAGCATCACGCCTGATCGAGCTCGTTTGCGATACGGGACAGGGGAAAATCAGGGATGACTCGGGTTTCAGTATAAAGATGATCTCCCGTGCCGCTACCCGGAGGATTGTCAGGTTTGCATTCGATTATGCGCGTGCAAACGGCAGGAAAAAAGTCTCCGCGGTTACCAAAGCAAATATTCTCAAGTTCTCCGACGGGCTGTTTTTACAGTGTGCGCGGGAAGTAGCTGCGGAATATCCCGGAATCGAGTTCGAGGAAGTGTTGATCGATGCACTGTGCATGCAGCTTGTAAGAAATCCTCAACGTTTCGACGTGCTGGTATTGCCCAACCTGTACGGCGATATTATTTCCGACCTTTGCGCCGGACTGGTGGGTGGTCTGGGGCTTGCGCCCGGTGCTAATATAGGAGATGATTGTGCCGTATTCGAGCCTACACACGGGAGCGCTCCGAAATACAAGGGCATGAATAAAGTGAACCCGATAGCGATGATGCTCTCATCGGTCCTCATGCTCCATCATCTCGGAGAGGACGAAAGTGCCGACAGGCTGGAAGCAGCAATTGCGGCGGTTATTGCAGAAGGAAAGCATGTGACGTATGATATGAGATTGGCGGACGGTTATAGTCCGTCTACCACTTCGGAAGTCGCTGATGCGATAATTGCTCGATTGAAGGGAAATAGTAGTGCCTGACGAAAAAAAAGTCGAAGACCTTATTGCGCGTGCCCAGCAGCCGGCGCAGGATGCCATGAAGCTGCATCCGTTTTACCGCGGGAAAATGCAGACGATGCCGAAATGCTGTATCAGGGACTTCAATGATTTTGCTATCTGGTATACTCCCGGTGTTGCCGCACCCTGTAAAGCCATTCAGGAAAACAAGGAACTGGCTTACGAGTATACGAATAAGTGGAATACCGTTGCAGTAGTCTCTGACGGCACCAGGGTGCTCGGACTGGGCAACATAGGTCCGGAAGCTGCTATGCCGGTCATGGAAGGAAAGGCGCTGCTCTTCAAATATCTGGGCGGTGTCGATGCCGTGCCGATTTGCCTCGATACTACCGATCCTGAAGAATTTATCAAGGCAGTGAAATGGCTCCAACCGTCTTTCGGCGGTATCAATCTTGAAGACATAGCGAACCCGAAATGCTTTTATATACTTGACAGGCTGCGGGCAGAGGCAAAAATCCCTGTATGGCACGACGACCAACAGGGTACCGCTGCCGTCACTCTCGCCGGTGTTATTAATGCCCTGAAGATAGTCGGCAAGAAAAAGGAAGATGTCAGGTTGACGATGATAGGTATCGGGGCTGCGAATGTGGCGATTTTAAGGCTGCTCTTTGCCGACGGTTTTACCCCGGAGAATACTATTGTGGTGGATAGTAAAAGTATTCTTCACAGGGGCAGGATAGACATTGAAGCCGACCAGAAAGAGAACCCGTATAAATGGGACCTCTGTAAAAGGACGAATGCAGATAAAAAAACGGGCGGTATTGCAGAAGCGCTCAAAGGGGTGGATATCTGTATTTCCCTCGCAAAATCGGGACCGGGCGTGATAAAGCCCGAATGGGTAAAGAG
>CAZAIO010000004.1:0-48262 GCA_964485235.1 uncultured Dehalococcoidales bacterium | reverse complement strand
GGGCGTATAACTCCCATGTAAATGTAGGGGCGACCGGCCGGTCGCCCCTGCGCTTATATCCATTAATACCAGTCCCGATGCCTCACCGGTTGTCGCCTACCTTCGGCTTTAATGCCTGTATCATCTGAATCAACAGGGACAGTTCGCTTTCGCTCAGGTTGTCAATATCATCGAGCTTGTTTTTGATCTCAGTTAAAAGAGTACTTTTAACATCTTTCACTTCCCGCTTTATTCTGGTTTCCACGATCGTAGCGCTCACTACCGATATAAAGGTGGTCATTATGCCGATGCCGATAACCATCAATACCATTCCCATGATCCTGCCTGCAGTGCTGTGCGGAACAATATCCCCATATCCGACTGTAGTGACTGTCGAGATGCTCCACCAGATTGCATCCGATAAATTGGTGATCTGTGCATGCTCCGTCCCGCTGTCCAAGACCATTACCGCATACGCACCTGCGAAGATAACAATCGCCGTGATGACGAACAGTGTGAGCAGATGACTTCTCCGAACGAAACTGTCCATCCTGTAAAATACACGCCGCAGCCTCGCCAGCATCAGGAGCACTCTCAATACCCGTATCATGCGTAAAGAGCGAAACGCAATCGATATTGCAGGGATCGTGCCCAGCCCATATAAGGCAACCGCCGGAACCATCGCCAGTATCTCAAAGCCGTTGTTTTTCATGTACCGGCCTTTATCTTCGCTGGACCGGAGCCTTCGTATAAAATCGATAGCAAATACAATACATATGGCAAAATCTGCTACATAAATCGCTATTAGCTCGGATTTTGTCAAGGATGCCAGGGATTCTACGGCTATCAATACAATCGATACAAGCGCCAGTACACCGATAATGATTTCATTTATAGTGTGTTTTGACATCAATAACCCCCTGCAAGGACTAACTTATAAATTGTTGCTATTTTAATATTAATGTCGTATGAAAGCCACTCGCCACAAGTCACCTCTTCTACACCGCGGTAAATAACCGCTTAAAGCCAAACCGTGCAGGTGATGTACAATAAAAAGTAAGTGATGAAACCACTTGTTTCTTTTTTATTTTGCCTTATTCTTTTTATCCTGCAGCGAAACCCACCACAACACGCCGCAACCGATAAAAAAAACGCCCAGACCCGCGAAAAAGATGCCAAGAACGCTCAATCCTTCCATGCTTTCACCTCGCTCTTAAAGTTTTGGGCATTATAACGATATTATCCGCAAATAGGAATTCAATTACAGGCCATATTGACAACCACTTTATGTCATTCTATAGTGATGCATATTCTACGGTCGTCTGTCGTTATTGAATACATTATGGAGGTGGACTGCAATGCGTTCATTATTGAAGGAGTTCAGGGAGTTTGTGATGAGGGGAAACGTGGTCGACCTGGCGGTGGGCTTTATCATCGGTGCCGCCTTCGGTAAAATCGTTACTTCTTTCGTCGGAGACATCCTGATGCCGCCTATAGGCCTGGCGCTGGGCAAAGTGGACTTTTCCAACCTGTTCGTAAACCTGTCCGGCAGCACTTACGCGTCTCTGGCTGATGCACAGGCGGCAGGCGCGCCGACGATCAACTACGGACTTTTTATCAATACGCTCATCAATTTCATCATTATCGCGTTCGTGCTGTTCCTTGTCATCCGTATGATGAACCGTATGCAGCGTACAAAAGAACAGCCTCCTGCCGAACCGACCACCAGGGACTGCCCGTACTGCTTCTCAAGCATTCCCATCAAAGCTGTAAAGTGCCCTCATTGCACCTCGGAAATACCGGCACCGGCAGCATAACAGCATTTCGTAAGCTGCTCAGAACTTAATATGCACTAACAATGACAACATAGTATATAGCTATGGTTCGCCTGACGATATGCTATAATTTTCATGTAATCTTTTTTTCAGGCAAAGCCGTTTAACAATAAGCTGCCTGTATTTATATCGATAATAACTTCGCCCCTACAGGGCAAAGGCGGTTGATTATAAAAACACGTAAAGCGACGCTCGTATCTGCGAACACTGTCGATGCAGTGAATAACCTGTGGGAACTGTCACTTATTTTCGATGATGACCTGACAGAAGTAAAGAAGTTCGAAGCCCGTTCCAGGTACGTGTTCAATAATAACGAGATACGCCGTTTTAATATAACGTTCAAGGGAAAAAAGATAATCAAGCTCGAACCGATTGTTCGTGAATGATTTATACAATACGGATTTCGGGAAATTAATACTTACCGGTAGTACTGATCGGTTTTCTCCATCGTAAGAGCCTATTTCAATACCCGAGCATCACCGGACCTTCGTGTGATCTTTTTTTCATCCAAGTATTCAAGCAATGCTGTGATATATTTCCGGCTGTTCCCGAACATCTCGCGTACATCGGCAATGGTCACGCTGCCGTGCTCTTTTGCATGCGCTGTTATCCTGCTCACCATCTCCTCATAGGCATCCTTTAAAAACACAACTCCTTCGCTCACCTTCACTACTTTTTCCTGTCGTAGCAGCAGGCTGAGCAGGTCCTGCTCGATTTTTACGTCCCCCGGAGGGGAATAGGGATTTTCCGACAGGACGCGAAGGTATAGGTCTATCTTTTTTTGTTGTTCATCCGTAAGCTTTACCTGGAACGAGGGCATCCGCACGCTTGCGCCTTCCTCCACGATAATACCGTCAGTAATAAGTTTTTGTAACACCGGCGAGTGCGGTGTAAGACCCAGTTTATTGCTCAATTCACTTTTCGGCATCCCTGTCCGCGTAGGGAAGCGGCGGCAATAGTCCCCGACCATGTCCCTGGTCTTCTGAACAAGGGATTCCCACCCGGCGCTGTTGTAGACAAGAAGGTCGTTCCCCTGTCTTGCTACCTCCACCTTCTTCTGTTGCACGAGCGCATCCAGCGCATGTCGCACTTCATCGCCTGACAGGTTACTATTAATTACCAGCGATTCTACTCCGAGTGGCTGTTTCATATCCAGCATTGCGCTTATTATCTCTTCCGCCGTACCATGTTCGATCTTTACAAGGTTCTCAATAATATTTTCGCGAAACCTGCGATGACGCCGGGCATAAACACTGATAATAGTTCCGCCTCCCAGCGTATCCATTGGAGAGCGAATAATGAAATGGTCACCTTTTACTACCGCTACCGGCTGTTGCGTGGCAATTTGAACAAGCGCGGTATCGCCCGGCTTGACCTCTTCGCGCTCCAGTAGATGTACTTTGGCTTCCACCTCGGCGGCTCCCGTAAACAGGCTCACTACAGTACCGTGTTTCAATGACCTTGGCAGTCCCGGCAGCAAACGAAGCCTTACATCCATCCTGGTTGCAGGCCGCAGCCATCCAGGACTGGTGAGCACATCGCCGCGCTGTAGCTGTGAGACGCTTACTCCGGTAATATTCGCGGCGGTGCGGCTGCCTGGACCGACCTTCTCCACGCGCGTCTTATGAGATTGCAGTCCGCGTATCTTAGCTTTAAGCCCAGCAGGTAATACCTCGACATCCTGTCCCTGAGATAACGAACCGTCTATCAGGGTACCGGTGACCACCGTGCCCGAACCTGCAATAGTGAATATCCGGTCGATTAAAAGCCTCGGCCTTCCCGTCTCTTTTCTCGGCTCTGCCGTGGAAAGCAGCCTGTCTATTTCATTGAGCAGTTCCGGCAAGCCTTCGCCGGTGATTGCGGAAACCGGCACTATCGGGGCATCCTTCAAACTCGTCGGCGCAATCAACTCCTGTACCTCCATGGTTACAAGGCTCAACAGCTCTTCGTCTACCGTATCAAGTTTGGTAATAACCACGATGCCGGTCTTAATATCCAGCAGGTCAAGTATTTCAAGGTGCTCCCGCGTTTGCGGCATCACACCCTCATTTGCCGCGACCACCAGAAGTGCGAGGTCGATCCCGCCCACACCGGCAAGCATATTTTTAATAAAACGCTCATGTCCGGGCACGTCGATAATCCCTACTTCTCGCCCGCTCGGCAAGGTAAGCCACGCAAAACCCAGGTCAATGGTCATCCCCCGCTCTTTTTCTTCTACGAGCCTGTCAGGATCAATGCCCGTTAACCTGTGTATGAGCACCGATTTGCCGTGGTCTATATGTCCCGCAGTCCCTATTACAAACATGTTGTCATTCCGTTTCGATAGTGGTAGAACACCCTGGAAAATTAAAAATAAACGTATAAAATGTTATGTCAACTTAGTAAAATAGTCCGGCACAGGATACTCCGTCTATGCCGTCAAATCGTCCAGCGCTTTCAACACGACATGGTCGTCTTCCGGAAGCACCGACCTTGGGTCAAGGTATAGCTTATCATCGGCAATACGGCCTATGACAGGCGGGTTGTTACGCCGGAACCTGTCGCTTAAGATCTGAGCGGTATTTTTCCGCCTGTTCCGGCTTTCTCCTTCGATACACACAAGCCATGTGGCAATAGTACTTCCGGGAAGGCTGCCGCCACCGAGCATAGACTCTCCATGTACCACCGTAGCCATATCGTGAGAAGCATGAGCCCACGCGGTTGCCCTCCGCTTCAGAACGTCCAGAGGCGCAGATGCCATCCGCCATATCGGCACTTTTTCCACCGCTTCCCCCTTCAAATAATGGACCAGCGTCGCTGCAAGACCGGCCATCCTTATTTTATCTATCCTCAATGCGCGTGTGAGGGCGTTCTTTTTCATTTTGTTTATAAGCTGTTTCCTGCCCACGATAATGCCGGCTTGCGGTCCGCCTACAAGCTTGTCACCTGAGAAAAGCACCAGAGCAGCACCCGCAGAAATACTTTCCTGCACCACGGGTTCCCTGGCAAAACCGAACGCCGTCGTATCCAGAAAACAACCGCTTCCCACATCGTCAAGCAAGGGAATATCATATTTATTTCCCAGGTCTATTATTTCTTCAAGTTCGACAGTATGTGTAAAGCCCTCTATCAGGAAATTGCTGGGATGAACGCGCAACAGGGCAACAGTACGCGGAGTTATCGCCTGTTCGTAGTCCGCGGTATATGTACAATTGGTCGTGCCCACTTCGACCAGCTTCGCACCGCTCTGCCTCATGACATCGGGAATACGGAAACCGCCGCCGATCTCTACGGCCTGGCCCCGCGAAACGATTACCTCTTTTCTTTTCGCCAGTGTACTGAGCGCTAGCAGCATTCCGGCTGCATTGTTGTTTACCACCAGTGCGGCTTCAGCCCCGGTCAACTGGCACAGGGTCTGTTCGATGTGTACATAACGGGAACCCCGTACACCCGTCGCAAGGTCGTACTCAAGATTGCTGTACCCGCCGGATATCGCGTCCATAGCTTCAATGGCTTCTTTACTCAGCGGCGCACGCCCCAGGTTCGTATGAAGAATCACTCCGGATGCGTTCACTAGATACCGGAGGCTTAAACCGGTAAGCTCCTTTGCCTTTGCAATGACTGAATCGATTATCTCGTCAAAAAGCGGACACCTGCCTCCGGCATTTATCGACAGGCGGTCCTGCTCCAGACGTTTTCGGGCAAGGTCAACAAGCAGTTCCCTGGGATAATCTTGTAACAGGGATGAAATCCTTTCATCGGAAATAATTCTGTCCACACTTGGTAAATGTCGCAGTTCGGTTTCCATCATATGTACGTATTTTACTATATAAAAGACTGATTTGAAACCAAAGGTCATAACCTGAAAGTCATGGTACTGAATCAGTAATAAAATTACTAAAGTCATGGTTCAAATTTTCGCTTTTGCCATGTATAATATTGACGGTCGTCATCGAAAAATGATGATACTACTGAATCCCATTGATTGAGGTGAGAAAGCTCTATGCAGCAGATGTTTAACTGCCCGAGATGCGGCTGGCAAAATATGATCGGCCAGCGCTTTTGCGGGTCGTGCGGCGAGGTATTTCAATATAATTGCCCCTATTGCAACGCTGTTGTAGACCCGGCATATACCAGCTGTCCGAGTTGCGGAGCATATCTCACATGGAGTTTCCAGCAGCAGCCCGAACCGCCATCTGCGCCGCAGGAACCGGCGTTTCAGCAACCCTTTCAACAGCAATACCCGCAACAGCCACAGCAAGAATATCAACAACCGGCACAACAGCCATACCATCAGCCGCCGCAACAGCCTCCATTTCAACAACAAAACCCCGCGGCTCCGTCACAACCTCGAAAACCCGCCGACCCTGCAACAAAAGAAGCGCTGAAAAAGAAGAGAAGAATGAACCAAATCATCGTGCTGGCCGCCGCGACAGGACTACTTATCTGTATAGGAATCGCTATATATCTGACGCTTACCACGTTTTCAGGAAACAGTTCTCCATCCGCTCCGGCTACTCCCGCCGCCTCATCCAGCAACCAGACTTCCGAAAGCATTATCGAAAACAGTGCCTTTATTGCTATGGAAACAACCGGTTGCTTTAACCCGCCGCATAATTAAATCAACATCCCGTGTTTAAACACATCGTTTCAACGATCTTCAGTACAGTCCGGATATGATGAATAACAAAACGGATAGACGGTTGAAAGTGCAATAATTATAGAAAGCGGACGTGCGGGTATTTTAAAAAAGCGCTATACGCCGGAAATTAATACCTAATACAATAGTACTCCATGACAACTTAGCTGAATAATTTTTATTTAAACCTGGCAATTTCCTTATCCGTTAAATTCGATTATTTTCACAGTGCAGCCCGGCAGTATTTTTCTTTTAACAGACAATCGGAGTACTACCATATAAAAGAGTAAATTACGAATAATAAGTTAGTACTTTCATCATATTGACATTTATCAGGATGATATTTACTATAGTGGCTATATTTAAAACGAGGCAGCCTTTATATTTATATATTTTTTATGTAGAATAAGAAGTTAATCTGTTTTAACAGAAATGATTCGACCTGATAAAGGCTGCTATTTAAATGGAAATAAAAGAAAAAAGAGACCTACCAAAACGAATTAACGGCCTCCACGAGATCGCAAATAACCTCTGGTGGAGCTGGCACGAAGAAGCACGCAACCTTTTCAAGTACCTGGACCGGGCACAATGGAAAGCGACCGGTCATAATCCGGTTGAACTTTTACAGAATATAGCCCTTCATCGTCTTGTTGCAGCCGCTCAAAACAGTGTATTCCTGAAAAAATACGATACTGTGATGCGAGATTTTAAAAATGATATGCAGGGCGAAAACACATGGCTCGCGGTCAAGTATCCGCACTATTTCAATACAGGAATTGCTTATTTTTCGCTCGAATTTGCCATCCATAATTCTCTTCCGATTTACGCGGGCGGTCTGGGTGTCCTTGCCGGTGATTACTGTAAAGAAGCGAGTGATCTGGGATTCGATATGGTCGGCGTAGGATTCATGTACCCGCAGGGGTACTTCCAGCAATATATATCCATCGACGGGTGGCAGGAAGAATCGTACGAGCAGCTTAACTTCGATGAAGCTCCTATAAATCCGGTCTTCGATAGTGACGGAAAAAGAATGACAGTCGAAGTACCGTTAAATTCGAGCACCATCCAGGTCGGCGTGTGGCAGGTTAATGTCGGACGGGTCAAGCTCTATCTCCTCGACACGAACATTCCGGAAAACACACAACCGACCTGTGACCTATCAGCACGTCTCTATGTAGCAGACCGTGAAAAACGTCTCCAGCAGGAGATTATTCTCGGTATCGGCGGAGTACGTGTTCTTCGCAAGCTCGGCATCGATATCGAAATATGGCATGCCAATGAAGGTCATACCGCATTTATGATGCTGGAAAGAGCACGGGAATTCGTAGAAAAAGGCATGGATTTCAATGAAGCTGCCGGTATGGTACGGGCAACATCCATTTTCACTACACATACACCCGTACCGGCAGGTCATGATGTGTTCTCTCTGGACCTGATGGACAAGTATTTTACCAGTTACTGGAACAAGCTGGGGCTCGATAGAGATGCTTTTCTTAACCTCGGTTTTCTTGAACCCGATCATAATTATTTCAATATGACCGCGCTTGCCATGAGGATGGCAGACCAAAGAAACGGGGTCAGCCAGCTCCACGGGAGTGTATGCCGCCAGATGTGGCATTCACTCTGGCCTGACATCCCGGAAGATGATGTGCCGATTACGTCGATCACAAACGGCATTCATGTTCCCACATGGATATCTCCCAAGATGTCAGGGCTTTTCGAGAAATATCTCGGTGCCGACTGGCTGGATCAACATGATGACCCTGCTTTATGGGACCGTGTGACGGATATCCCCAACGAGGAACTATGGGAAGTGCGGCGATGGTTGAAATACAAGTTGTCACGAGCTATGAAGGACCGGATACGGATGCGCTGGCGGGATGACTCCATAGACCCTGTCCAGGCGCTGGCAATGGGGGCATTGATCGATGCCGAGATACTGACCATAGGCTTTGCAAGGCGTTTCACCGAGTATAAAAGGAGCGCACTCATTTTTAACGATTTCGAGCGTCTAAAGCGAATCCTGCAAAATGAGCTGCAGCCGGTACAGATCGTCTTTGCCGGGAAAGCTCACCCGAACGATATACAGGGCAAACAGTTCATACAGAATATATATAATATTGCAAAAAACCCCGAACTCGGGGGGCGTATAGCCTTCGTGGAAAACTACGACATGCATATGGCACGCTACCTTATCCATGGTGTCGATGTCTGGTTAAATACTCCGCGACCTCTCCAGGAAGCGAGCGGTACCAGCGGACAAAAAGCCGCTCTTAATGGAGTGCCTCATTTAAGCGTGCTCGACGGATGGTGGCATGAAGGGTATAACGGTTCCAACGGATGGTCTATTTTCAATGAGACCGAATCACCGTTCTCACCGAACCAGGATAAAGCAGATGCAGAGCAGCTTTACGATCTGCTCGAAGAAAAAATAATTCCCCTCTATTATGAACGTGATATATACGGTATCCCTCACGGCTGGATCCGGACAATAAAAGAAAGCATCCGTTCAAATGCGCCTTTATTCAGCACACGGCGTATGACCAAGGAATATGGTGACTATATGTATTTACAGGCAGCAAAGGCGAGCATCCGACTTGGATTATCGTCACACTCCGGTACGCCGAATAGGCCCCGCAAAGTAAAAACCACCACGGCCCGACCGGGTAAGCAGGGATCGACCAACGTACCTGCAACCTCGCAAACAGACGAGAAATGAAAGTTATACGCCTTAAATAATAAGACTGTACCTGTATAACAGGACAAGCATGGAGAAGACGATGAAGATTGAGAAGATAGGTGTAATAACAAGCGGAGGGGATGCACCGGGGATGAACGCCTGCATCAGGGCAGTTGTTCGCAGTGCAATCAGCAAGGGCATCGACGTGGTCGGCGTTCGCCGTGGATATACCGGACTCTTGATGAACGATATGATCAAGCTCAACCGGCGTTCGGTTGCCAATATAATTCAGCGGGGCGGCACAGTACTGGAAACTTCACGTTGTGAAGAGATGAAAACGGAGGAAGGCAGGCAAAAGATCATCGATAACATCAAGGAAGAATGTATCGATGGTCTGGTCGTGATCGGCGGCGACGGCTCCTTCCGCGGTGCTGCCATTCTGTCTCAAGAAAGCGGTATTAAAATCATAGGAGTACCAGCAACAATCGATAATGACATTTACGGTACCGACTATGCTATCGGCTTTGATACCGCTATTAACACCGGACTTGAAGCAATAGACCGTATTCGAGATACCGCACATGCTTTTGAGCGTATTTTCTTCGTGGAAGTGATGGGCGCGTTGTCTGGGTTTATCGCGGTGGAAGTAGGTATAGCAGGCGGTGCCGAAGAAATCATCATTCCCGAAAGAGAAACAGACCTGGAAAAGCTATGCCGTTCGTTGAAAGATAGTTTTCGCAGAGGAAAAACAAGCAGTATTGTTATTGTTGCCGAGGGTAACGAGGTGGGACATACGGTGCAAATCGCTCAGTACGTACAGTACCGCCTTAAAGCAAACACCCGCGTTTGTATACTCGGTCACCTTCAACGGGGCGGTTCACCTACCGCGCGTGACAGGGTACTTGCCAGCAAGTTTGGAATCGCTGCTGTCGAAGGTCTGTTGAACGGAAAAGAGGGCAACGCGGTAGGTGAAGTAAAGGGAGAACTGGTCTACACTCCGTTTCAAGAAGTCGCGGGAAAAAAGAAAGAACTTGACACTAAATTTCTGGATGACTGCAGCGTCCTTTCTCTTTAGGCGTACAAGGCTTTTTCAGCTTACCTCAAGCGGCAGTATATTTACTTTGCCTTTACCATGAGATGCGTCGCCATGAACCTGATAAAAGCCATGACGGGTACAGGATCGAACTGAGTATTGCTGTTTCGTTTGATTTCTTCCAAAGCCTCTTTCGGCGATAATGTTTTTCTGTAGGGACGCGGAGTTGTGAGATTATCGTACGTTTCGGCTATCGCAATAATACGTGCATCGAGAGGAATCTGTTCTCCTTTAAGCCTGTCAGGATATCCCATACCGTCATACCGTTCATGATGGTGCTTTATAGCCAGCTCACATTCTTTCATATCATGTATTTGGCTGATTATTCCGGCACCTATTTCCGGATGTTTCCGCATAATTTGCCATTCTTCTTCATTCAAAGGTCCCGATTTTATTATTATATTATCAGGAATTCCGATCTTACCGATATCATGAAGAATGCCGGCAATCCGGATCTGCTCTATCTTTCTTGTCGATAAGCCCATCACTCTCGCTGTGCCTGCACTATACAAAGCAACGTTATGTGAATGTATCGATGTGAAACGGTCTTTTGCGTCAACCGCCGCTACAATAGCATAAGCCATGTCTATAGTGGTACATGCGATCTTTTGTGAAACATGGGCTGTTTTTTCATCTTTATCCGAGGTTTCACCGGAAAGTTCGGACGCCATATAAAATTTATTACCGCCCTGCTTTTGCGCCGTACTAAGCGCATTCACCGCTTGCTGGAAGAGTTCCTGTTCGATTACCGCATCCATCGGGAATACTGCGACGCCTATGCTGGCTGAGAGACTCTCTTCAGCGGATATTCCCTTGAACATCAGCACCCTTTCCATTTTCTCCCGCATTCTTCCCGCAACAATCCTGGCACCGTCAAATCCCGTATGAGGTAGTATTATGGCAAATCTGCCATCGCCGTAATAGCAGCCGATATCCACATTTCTGATACAATCGCGTACCGCATAACCGACCATAGCCAGGACCTCTTCCTCTGCATTCTTCCCGAACTTGCCCGCATATCTGTCGAAATGGTCGACTCCCAGCAGCACAAGAGAAAAATCCTGTCCGTATCGTGCACTGCGCGCCAGCTCTTCTTGGATCCTCTCCTGATAAATACGGCTATTATAAAGCTTGGTTACTTTATCGAACCTTTCCAGGTCTGCAATCTGCCGGCGTAAAAGTTCTAATTCCCGGGTGTTCTTGTCCTTCTTTTCGTTTTCGGTCTTTTCCTGCATACACTACTCCCCACCGGTTATCATTTATGTAGACACTTTCAGGTTGCGATTCTGTACGATGGCATTCACAGGAGAATTCTATTTAGATAAGTAAAATATTTTTAGTGGTTTATAAAATTCTCTTAGGTTTATTATACAAATAAACTTACCGATAATAAAATAAGCATGTCCGAATTTCATATAATACCTTACATCTGGAATATTTCCGGAAACATGATACAATGGTCTCAATCGGAATTTAAAAGTCCGCTGTCGAACTTGAGAAAGCGTGGTACAGAAAAATGATTTATTGGGCTCAACTATTACATTTTTACCAGCCACCAACGCAAATACCTTCAATGCTCACAAAGATTTGCGATGAATCATACCGTCCGCTCATCGAAGTTTTCAATGATAATCCGCATGCCCATGCAACGATCAATTTCAACGGAGTCCTTACTGATATGCTCATGGACTGCGGTCATAAGGATATAATCGACGGGTATAAACGTCTGGCTGCCAGAGGCCAGCTTGAAATGACGGGAAGCGCAATGTACCATCCCATACTCCCGCTTATCCCCGAAGAGGAAAGAGTCCGACAGATAAGAATAAACACAGCAGTTAACCGCCGGCTGTTTGGAGATATTTATAATCCCAAAGGTTTTTTCCCGCCTGAAATGTGTTATAGCCAGGATATAGTTCTTCCGATTATCCAATCCGGATTCGAGTGGATAATTCTCGGCGGTATCGCGTGCCCTGTCGAATGGCCGGTTGATGTATTGTACCAGACTGAACAGGATGGAAAGCGGTTGATAGTCTTTTTCAGAGATGACGTCCTCAGCAACAAGATCAGTTTTCAGGACCTCGGACCCAAAGATTTCATCGCACATCTAATTCAACAAAAAGGTAACAGGGAAAATATGTACGTGGTCACCGCAATGGACGCAGAGACATTCGGCCATCATATCCAGGACTGGGAGCAGACTTTCCTCGGAGCGGTCTACAATGAACTTGAACCTACACTACCACCGCAGGATACCCTGAAACAGGCCAAGGTACTGGCAAATCAGCATACGATGTTGTTGAACAGCACAGATGTAAACACACAGATTAAAATGGTGACGATCAGTGAACTGCTCCATCTTTTTCCGGTTAAAAAAGTCGTCAATCCGAAACCATCTTCATGGAGCACCACTGCGGAAGACATTGCGACAGGAAATCCTTATCCGCTATGGCAGGATAAAAATAACGAAATCCACCGGCTGCAATGGGAACATCTGTCAATATGTATCGAACTGGTCAAAAAAGCACTCGATTGTGCTGATAATGAGGAGAGCAAGCGTTTCGCAGCCATTTCCCGGCGGCTCCTTGACCGTGCCGAACATAGTTGCCAGATGTGGTGGGCAAGCAAACGTCCGATGTGGGATATTAACTTAATCCATATGGGTCTGCTCGACCAGTTTCGTGTAGTGGTCAACGCTTACCGCGCTATTAACAAAAGTGGTACGGATGAAAAGACCAAACAGGAATACTACTACCTTACCGTTGCGGCGAGGGACATAAGAAGCAAACTGACTGATAGACTATTTGTGCAATAGGAAGGTGAGGTCAGACCAATGTACTGGAGCAATTTTCTACATATTTATCAACCGCCTACACAGTCAGAATACATTGTCCGAAAGGTAACCGATGAGAGTTACCGCACCATTGTCCGGACGTTGAATAATTTCCCGGAAAGCAAAATAACGCTCAATATCAATGCAGTGCTGACCGAATTTCTCGCCTCGTTCGGTCTGAACGATGTGATCACCGGACTTCGAAAGCTTGCAGAGCGCGGGCAAATAGAGTTTACCGGGAGTGCCATTTACCATCCCATTCTGCCGCTCATTCCCGAAGACGAAGTAGTCCGGCAGATAACGCTTAACACCGAGGTCAACAAGCGTTATTTCGGAGATGTTTATAATCCTAAAGGCTTCTTTCCCCCTGAAATGTGTTACAGCAAAGACATCGCCAGGATAGTCGCAGGACTTGGTTTCCAATGGATCATTGTCGATGAAATATCGTTTAACGGAAAGGTAGGCAACGTTTCATACGATCGAATGTATAAGGTCGACGGCCTCAATGACTTTATTGTATTTTTTAAAGAACGTCCGTTCAGCGCCGGCATTACTTACGGCACATATCCTGCGGCAGATCCATTTTTAAAAGCGCTGCACGACAGGCTCGACACAAATACTTACCTGTTAAGCGGGACCGATGGCGAAGTGTACGGACATCACCGCCCGGGACAGGAAAACCTGCTCTCTGAAGTATACGAACGAAAAATACCGGTGACGTGTACGGTCTCCGAACTTATTGACATCTTCCCGACGAGAGAAACCGTAAGTCCGCTTTCGTCATCATGGAGCACCTGGGAAGATGAAATGGCAGCGGGTATACCATATCCCCAGTGGCAGTATCCCGGACACGCTATCCACGCCCTGCAATGGCAGCTTACCGGGGTTGTCCTGCATATAATTGAAAATGCAGCGAAAGACGTGCCGAACTTCTCTGAGGCCAGAAATCTTATCGACAAGGGGCTGCACAGCTGTCAGTACTGGTGGGCAAGCTGCCGTCCATGGTGGAGCGTTGAGATGATCGAATGGGGTGCCGGAGAGCTTTATCATGCTGTGGAGTTGATGGGTCATGCGGTTAACAGTAAAGATAGAGAGAACGCAAACAGATTATACAAGGCAATTATCGACACAGCAAAGGAATGGCAAATTTCAGGCGAAGCCCAACGGCTGAAAGATAAGTATAAAACAGAACACCCTGAAGTCTCCACTGAACTCACATTCGGCGATTAAGGAGTTATTATATTGAAAAAAGCGAATGTCATCCTCGCATTTCACGCACATGAACCCCTGTGGGACCTGCCCAATGAGCTGGTTGCGTTGACCGACGACCCTGAAATTCATCACTCGGTCCGCGGGGATAACTACGTTTTAAAGAGGGCAAAAGAAGAACGTGATATCTACGCCCATCTGATAAAAACGGCGGAATCATTGGACGCACCGGTAGTGCTGGATATCACCAATGAGCTCCTGGTACAGCTCGACTGGTACGTGCCGGAAGTGTTCCGAAACCTCTCAGCAGCGTATAAAAAAGGGATTATTTATCCCGTTTATACACATGCCCATCATACTCATGCCGCGTTGCTTACGCCGGATGAAATAAACGATGAACTGCGCCTTAACTCGGAGCTGTTGCATGATTTGATGGGTGTTCCCCAACCACGACATGCCGGAGTTTTCCCCACGGAAGATTCAATAGCCACATCACACCTGTCCGCATACAAAAATGCCGGTATGGAATACATAATTTTTCCGCATACCAATAACAGGCAAGCTCATATCGCTGTCGAGGGCAATGCAGATGTGAAATATAACGCCTTCCTGGTAGGACCTGATATCGTGGCTCTCCCGCGCCATTTTCCGGTATCACAATATATCTGGCGTCCCATTACACGCTACAAACCGCAGGAAGTGCGAAACCAGGGATATATACTCGGTAAATACGCAGTGTTCGAAGAAGAATATCAAAATAAAAGTACCGTCTCTTTCCCTATCTCGTGGGACGAAGCGGTCACCGAATATACCGCTATTCTGGAAAAAGCTTTAACGGAGTTGCCCAATAACGGACTGATTCTCTATATTCAGGACCTTGAGCTTATGGACTTCGGGGACATTGCTCTTAAAATGATAGAAGAGTCATGGAAAAGAGTACTTGACAGGAAGAAGGTCCGCGTAACCTTTATTACACCGGATGACTATATGGACAAACTCGGGGATACAGGCTCGCTCTCACGCGTCCGTTTTCATCAGGTATCATGGGCCCCTGAGATAAGGCTCGTTCTGCGATATGACGGCCATTACACTCCGCTTAATGCAGGGACATATAAAGGAACAGACCTTACCGAGTCCGTATTTAAAACAATACCATTCGTTTTCTGGGAACCCGGCCGGTTCCTCACCACTATTTTCGGTTCTGTTCTGGACTCATTCGGGATGCCCCGCCGTTGTGATGTAACAGCTACAACTCTCCATGATACTCGATATGCTCTTCCACAGTTCGATATCAAAGACCAGATAACACTCCATTTCAGATTGATGAAACGTGCCTGTAACTGGGGATGGAGACCTGAAGAAGGGCGGCAGAAACGTCCTTTCATGCACGGGTACCGTCTTGCAGAACTCCTCTTAAAGAGCGAGATGCGTGATATCGCCTTTGCCGCAAGCCGTTACCAGCACCCCGGAGATGCGATATATACAGGTGCTGAGCGAATAATGAAATACCTTATCGATATGAGAGCCGCATACCTTATGAAAGGTATTGAAAAACCGGCAATTATCGGAGATAAAAAGGAAACGGCGCTGTTGGAACTTGAAAGGGCGCATAGCCACAGAATAATCGCCGCAGAATGTATTGAACGCGCACTTAAAACGAGCATTGAAGTGGAACAGGCGACATCTCCGGACGGTAAGCGGAATTTATTGCGAAGCTTGCTGCAGGAGCTGAAGGAATATTGCAGAGAGGTATTCCTCTCCACCGACCATATTCAGCGGGCCTGGGGCTGTATGAACGATATACCGGCGATGATAGAGACCATGTACGAGTACCTTTATGAGATATATCCTCCTGAATTTCCTGCCATGTTCCGCGAGCTCTTTCCTGAAGAATGGAAATCACGTCAAAATCCGAAGCTTTCCTGATCATGTGAAACCGGGATGAAGAGCTGCGCAAGTGCTTTTACGCCCCTCTTATAGGGACATAGCGAAGTTGAGATAGAGTTTTGCCGCCTGTACAACCTGGTCGAACTCCACCGACTCTTCCGGTGTATGAGCTGCCTCCAACCGTCCGGGCCCCAGAATAATCGGGTCCACTCCACCCGCCCATAAAATATTTCCGTCCGAGTGGCTTCTGAAGTCCTGAGGGTCCCAGTTCAAGCTCATCTTTGTATAAAGGTCTTTCAGCTTTTTTACCAGGGGACGCTTGGGAGATATTTTATACCCGGAATACGTGCTTTCAAACCTCATATACGCATCGAGTCCCTGGATAGTCTGGCCCGCATCTTCCACGAGTTGTTCGAGTTCCGTCTTGACGATATCGATTCGTGAATTTGTCGGCAGATGAAGGTCAATCCATGCCTCGCACATATCCGGCACCACGAATCCGCCGCGAAATCCGGACAATTCCCGTATATTATAGACCAGTTCATTTTTCACCGATGCGGTATATTCCGTTACCTTCAACATCAGTTTTAACATGGCCTCGATAGCATTCTGCCCCAGTTCCGGCATGGAAGCATGTGCTTTCTTCCCCCGGGTACGTAACAACACCTCGAGAAATCCATAATGTCCCAGGCAGGGAACCATATTGGTAGGTTCGCCGACAATAGCCCAGGGGAAATTATATTCTCTTATAAGTGATTTGGCACCATAGTTGTCCTCTTCCTCTCCGACAACCAGCGCAAGTGCAACCGACGGAAAATCTGTTTTTCTTTCTACCATAACAGTAAATGCTTCCATCATGGCAGCGCACCCTGCTTTCATATCGGCAGTACCAAGCCCTGAAATAACATTTCCTTCCTCATGAAAACCGTAATCGTCCAGTTCGTACGCCGTAACAGTATCGATATGACCGACGAAACAAAGGTCAACTTCATCTTCATTTTCAGGCAATACCACAATATTGAACCTGTTTTCGTCGATCTCCTGCCTTATTACGTTCATACCATGGCGCTTCAGATAGTCTTCCGAATATTCCAGTATCTCTTCCTCTTTACCGGAAGGACTATAGATATCAGTCAGCTCTCTCAAAAGGTTTTTTAACCTGTCGGGCTGTATTTCAACTATTTCTTCAACAATAGATTTCATTCTGCTTCTTCCTTACACACAGCACTTTTAATGTGTTGAAGTGCTCATACAATGCCGGTCTATATCCCGGCCGTTCTGTTTCAGGCAATACCATTAATACTATATATCAGCGTACCCGGTCGCCTCACTACGCCTTGTCTTCCTTCTTCCCGGGACGGCGAAGCGTTTTTGTCAGCCAGATATGTTCACTGCTCGTATTAAATTCCATTGCATTGAAAAAAGCAACTGCGTGCTTATTCTCGGCATCCGTATCGGCAATAACCATTCGTACGCCCTCTTTTTTAAAACGTTCCTCCAGTCTTCTATAGAGCCGATGTCCCAGATTAAGCCTTTGAAAACCGCTGTCTACACCGATCCAGCTCACATATCCGTATTTCTTCCACGCAGTACCTTCTTTTTCAATAGTAGTCGCCAGTATAAATCCGGCGATTTTTTCGCTTTCGTTGTCTTCGGCAACCAGACAGAAATCCGGATCAGAAGTGAACGCATCGGTCACCTCGAAAGGATCCCATGTACGGTACAGGATAGTATATTTATCGCTGGTAAAGAGTCGCTCCCCCAGATGATAGACCGGACTTATATCATCAATCTCCATTTGCCTAATAGTTATCTCCGGTCTCTTTTTTTCGTTATCATCATGTTCACTTGTCATGATCTCCCGTTAACAAAGCCTCCTTTATTGAGAATAACGGCAGGATGATTAATTTACCTGCTCGATGTTTTTAAAGTCTCTGTAATCAATATAGGGAAACACATTATCCATTTCATAAAGCTCACTGCATAATTCACGCCCCTTATCATCAATTGTACCGGAATCGGCTAACGCTGTGAGCTGGTCGAATCTCGCTACATGCTCCTGGAAACGGTTCGAGGCATATACATTTGCCTGACCGGTTGTAATCAGGAACGGCCAGTCGCTCGATTCCAGTAACAGCAGTTCCCTCGCCGCCTGGTTTAGCACATCGGCCATTTCTCCCGAAGCATCAGGATAACGGTCAACAAGTTCTTCCATTTTCCGTTCCGCTCTGTGGATTATGGGCCAGATCCATTCGGTGTCCACATTCAGCCACGTGAAATGATTTCCTGCCTGCCCCCATGAACCCTCTTTGAGCGCAAGCACATCGACAGGCGGATGTTTTTCAACGAATTCACTGGCAGTCGTCAATTCGACCGTCTCATTATAAGCGAGCTTTTTAAGTACCTCTTTAATCCATGATACGCCTTCGAACCACCAGTGTCCGAAAAGCTCCGTATCATATGCGGCAGCAATTATTCCATATTTATCATTCTGCGTTGCAAAATTGTTTATCTGGTCCTCGACCAGCCACGCATAATGTTCCGCATGATCTTTTACTTTATTTGAAGCCCATTCCGGGTGATAGTAGTCTTTATATGCCAGGTCCAGCTTTGAGGCGGTTACGCGCCAGTATTGCAGACCGGAAACGCCATCTTTTTTATGAAATTCGCGATAGTCGAAATCCCCCGGATACCCCCAGTCCGCCGACCACACCTGCATACCGGTCCGGTTATTCCTGCCCAGTACCGCAACCTCCGGCGTCTGTACCCAATAAGGTAAAAAGGTCGTCCGCGTGGTAGGCTCTTCATAGTCCGGTATGGGAACGACATATCGCTTCGGCACATTACCATAGGGACCCACCACCGCTCCGGTCGATTTCCCTACGGGCTCCCCGCCTTCTATCGTATGAGTCTCCGAGAAAAAAAGACCAAGGCCGAACTTCGCAAGAAAATACTCTATGCCGGGCTTGATATATTTCTTCGTGCTTCTGGATGTGTAATATGACGGACGATATCCGCATTCCGGCACCCAGATTGCCCTGGGCGACCGTTTGAAATGCCGTTTATATGCTGCCACTCCCGTTGCGATTTGCCCGGAGACAGATGAATCGCGTTCCAATAACGGTAAATACCCATGTGTCGCCGCACTGGTAAGAATTTCCACATGTCCGCTATCCTGAAGTTGTTTAAAAGCAGCAATCAGGTTATTTTTAAACCTGTTCTTCAGGCTGTCGCGTAAATTACGGTAATAGTCCAGATAGAATTCCGCCAGATTGATCAGCTGTTCATTGCCTTCCTTGGCAAACCGTGCACTGTCATTCCCTGCACGGTCGATCTTATCATCGACATAAATTTTGAAATGTTCCAGAATAAGTTTGTCAGCAAGTTGCTCAACCAGAACAGGCGTAATACCTATCGTCAGTTTAAACGGACATCCTTCTTCTTTTAAATCGAAAAGCGCATTAAGGAGAGGCAGATAAGTCTCCGCAATTGCTTCATGGATCCATTCCTCCCCGTGAGGCCATCGTCCGGCTTTTCGGCAGTATGGAAGATGGCTGTGTAATACGAATGTGAATGAACCTTTTTTCATATCCCGGCCTCCTAGATCTTTATCTTAAAGATACCAGATACTCCAGAGGAATCTCAACCCATGACGGCCTGTTATTGAGCTCATAGTTCAGCTCATAGATTGCCTTATCGAGTTCAAATACGGAAATTACATCCTGTATGGTATCATGAGAACGCGGTAAAAAATCGGCTGTTCCTTTTTCTTTCAAAACCGCACGGAGATACCCGTTTAAAAAACTCTCTCGTGCCAGAGTTTCCCAGGTTTTCCCTGTAGACTCAAGTAATATTTTGAGGTCATCTGCCACTTCTGCGAATGAAAACAACGCTGCGTATCTGGCATAATTGAAAGACCTCATCATCCCTGCAACATCTTTCAATGGTGAGTGTTTCGCCCGCCTTTCTGCAAGAGGACGCGCCGGTTCACCCTCGAAATCAATGATAATAAAATCAGGGCCTTTCTTCAGTACTTGCCCGAGATGATAGTCATTGTGATAGCGGGTCTTCCATACTCCTTCGTCTGCAAGTACAGCAAGCTTTTCGAATTTTTTTATATAAAATGAACGACGTGACAATGCCATATCTATTTTCCTGTTAACAGCCGGAGTAAACGCCACGACCTGATCTGAAAGGCTGTCCAGTACACGGGAGCAATACGATTGAGAATATGGAGTCCATCTGCCAATATCTGTACCGGTAATCGGTTCAGGCGAAAAATCAGGCACAGAGAAGTCCGAAGCAAGTGCATTATGCAACTCCCCCGTAATACTTCCCAGGATTTCAATATTAAGTAAATACGAACCTGAATATTGCTTTACACCCTCAATCCTTTCATCGTCTGTGACCGGTGATGATCCATGCGGCTGTTTCTCTATCATATGTCTGTAAAGCTGAGCAAGATGCTCGAGCGTATAATTCCAGCCGTCCCCCTCATTAGGAATAAATGATTGAAGCGAAGCGATTGCGGAACAGGTGATGTCGCCCATCATATATTCAATATAACCGGCGACCTGTGGAATATTTTTATAATGTGCCACAGTAGTGAGAAATAAAGGCACTTCGAGGTCGGGATTGGCACCACTCGTGATCCTGCGAAAATTTTTCATGATCCATGATTCGTTGTAGATAATTGAGGTATTGCTCTGTTCTACCTTAAGACGCCTCAACGTTTCAATAGAATAGTGATTTATATCTTCCACAGCATTATGTAATACAGGGGTATTACGGAATATAAACCGTCCCTTTGCAGATGCCACTTCTGCCGAAATGAGCAGTTTTTGAAACAGCAGATCAAGATAGCCGTTATCTCCAAGCGCATCCGACAGCGAAAATTGTTCTTCCGGTGTATTTATCATCATAATCGGACCATCGTCAGCGGTATCCGGCCGTTCAACCTGTCTGCGCAGAACAACCGGAAGGTAATATAACTCTGATGCGCCATGTTCGTAACGAAGGGCAATTAATAACATTATGTAAATTGGAAATTCGGACTTTATCACTGCGGCATCGATCAGTTCCGCACCGGTGATTGTGCTCATCTTACTGCCGAACCATCGTTGCTGTGATATATAGGATGCCGGAATTGCATTCACAATCGAGGGAAGCTCACGCAAAAAGCTGTCCGGGGTGATTGTTTCCGAGAAATTATACAAGACCATACCCGCCCTCCTAACTGTACATACTATCCCGATACGCGCTTAAAAAATGCGAGTTCGTCCCTTACCAGTCGCGGGCAGAGAGAAAAGCGACGGACGCGTTCATATCCTATACGTTGCAGTTCGGCAACATAGTCCTTATCGGTCAATAGTATAACGAGCTTTTCAATGCATTCATCACCGGTCTCGAACATACAGGAATCCAGTTCCCCTGAAAGCTGTCCGATAATACCACCCACCCTGCTTCCCAGCACCGGTTTCTTTTTCCACATTATTTCCGATAAAAATAGTCCGAAACTTTCACGCAGAGAGTTCAATATTCCCACACTGCAGATACGCTCCATCGCATTTGTCTCGATGTCACCGAAACCGTCCATATTGGTAAATACATGAATATCTTCGTCTTTTGCCGCTTCGATATCAACATCATGAAGAATGGAGAATGTCTCCGGATCGTCGACGGTGAGAGAATGAATGATTACAAGTTGCAGGTCGGATACCTGGTCTTTAACCTCATAGAAACACCGGATAAGTCCCAGAGGATCTTTCCATTGATCGATACGCGACGAATAGAGTAGTATCGGACGTCGGGGATCGACACCCAGGTCTGACGCGAAATCCATGCATTCATTCAACGGAAGGTCACGGTTTTTCGGTCCCAGCGGATCAATGGCCGGTGTAAAGAAGCTCGCAAACGGGAATTTCATATTTGGCGGTTCAAATTCCTTAAAACTGAAAATAGCCGCACTATACGGGGCGATATACGGTCTTAATAAATCAGCCGCTGAATTATGCACAACGGATGTTTGAAGATGGCTGCGCCAGACCCATCGTACATGGTTCTCTTTCATATAAGATGGGAGAGGGAGCAGTTGCGGCGTATGAATTATCACCACATCATACTTCTGTGCATCAAGGCTGAGTGCATTATCACGGTTAAACTGCTGGTAATACGACTGATCGCCATCAGTAATATTAAGAGGAAGCCCTAATAATGAGTTGTGTATAGATTTGCCGATACGGGCGATCCTCTCGTCCGTCTTCATCGTCAACCATTCCACTTCGATACCGCTATCACGTTCCAGAGGAATCACTGAGTAGAGCGTTTCCGGTATACCGCTGCCGAATGGAGTGGAGCTGATATGACATACACGCAATCCCTTCAATTCCTTGCCCAGCCGGGCAATCTCGGTCAATAAAGATTCATCGACAATAGTGCGATATGATTCGATTTTTTTTTCGGCAACGTCTACTCTTTCCAACATTATTTTACAGTCCGAACAACACTCTCCTCACTTTATAATATTACAAACGGGAAAAGTACTCTACACCCGTTTCTGCCTGTATTCAAGTCGAAACCAGTAGAATCCGTACGGGCTCAGCGTCAACATATAAGGCAATTCGCCTATACGCGGGAAACGTGTTTCTCCAAGCATCTCAACGGGTATCGCTCCTTCAAACCTTTTCATATCGAGCTCCACCGGTTGAGACGAGTCCGCCAGATTATTCACCACGAGTATAGTTTCATCGTTATAGCTGCGAATATATGCAAGGACACGGCTATTTCTTGGTTTCAGGAATTCGATAGCTCCCCGGCCGAAAACTTTATGCTGCTTTCGTATCCCGATAAGTTTTTTCATCGTATTAAGCAATGAGCTCGGTGTCCTTTGCTGAGATTCGACATTGATCGCCTGATATCCGTAAATAGGATTGCTTATTACCGGCAAATATAGCCGCTCCGGGTCTACCTGCGAAAATCCGGCATTCCTATCGACAGACCATTGCATGGGAGTACGTACACCGTTACGATCGCCAAGGTGAATATTATCACCCATACCGATTTCATCTCCGTAATAAAGGACAGGACTGCCCGGCATGGTAAAAAGAATGCTGTTAAGAAGCTCTATTTTACGACGGTCATTATCCAGCAACGGCGCCAGTCTGCGACGGATTCCCAGATTAAGACGCATCGCAGACTCGTTCGCATATGTATACCACATATAAAGACGCTGCAACTCGGTTACCATTTCCAGAGTCACTTCATCGTGGTTACGTAGAAAAAGCCCCCACTGGCAATTGTACGGTATCGTCGGCGTGCGTGTCATAACATCTACTATAGGTTGCCGGTTTTCCCTTGCCAGCGCCATGAACATATGAGGCATCAGGGGAAAATGAAATGACATATGGAACTCATCCCCCGAACCGAAATACTTGCACACATCCTGTGGCATCTGATTGGCTTCTGCAAGTAAAATTTTATCGGAATATTTGCTATCTATTTTTGACCGCAGTTCCCTGAAAAAAGCGTGGGTCTCCGGCAGGTTTTCACAGTTAGTCCCATCCCTCTCGAACAGATAAGGCACGGCATCACACCGTAGCCCGTCGAGACCTTTGTCCATCCAGTACACTGCAGTATCGTACATGGCTTTCTGAACTTCTTCATTATCGTAGTTAAGATCAGGCTGATGGCTGAAAAAGCGATGCCAGTAATATTTATTGGTAACCGAGTCCAGTGTCCAGTTGGACTTTTCAGTATCGATGAATATTATTCGCGCATCCTTATATTTATCAGGAGTATCGCTCCAGACATAGTAGTTGTGCATGGGAGATTCCGGTGATCTTCGCGCTTCCTGAAACCAGTAATGCTGATCTGAAGTGTGATTAACCACAAGGTCAGCGATTACTCTTATATTTCTATTGTGCGCCTCTTCGAGAAATTTCTGGAAATGCCGCATATCGCCATAATCGGGATGTATATTGAGATAATCGGCAATATCGTATCCGTCGTCCTTGAGTGGCGAAGGATAAAAAGGCAGCAGCCATATACAATCGACACCCAGATCTCTAACATAGTCCAACTTCTGAGTAAGGCCTTCGAAATCCCCCTTACCGTCGTTATTCGCGTCATAGAATGCTCGAACGTGCAGTTCATAGAACACGGCATCTTTGAACCATAAATTATTTTCAGTTTCCATATCGCCTTTTATACTTTATATCTTTTTTAATAACAGGGTGTATCATAGTCCTTATATGCCCATCGCGATACGCGAAGGATCATTGCAGGCTCCACTTCAGGGTCGAGCGTGATCTTCTGGGTATTCCCCGTCCATAAATATGTCGTACCCGTTATCAACTCATCAACCATATATTTTTCGTGACTGCTGATGCCGAATTCTTCCACAGGAATCGTTATTGTCGACTCATGCATCTGAAACGGGTCGAGGTTGACCACAACAAAAATGAGATTGTCTTTGGCTGTCGATACCTTGCCGTAAAACAGTATATTTTCGTTATCGGAATCATAAAAACGAAGATTTCTGTTAGCTTGAAGCGCAGTATTTTCCTTTCTGATCGTATTTATCCTTGCAATATAGTCTTTAATATTTCCAGGTCGATCCCAGTCCCAGATTTTATATTCATATTTCTCTGAATTCAGGTATTCCTCAGTGCCGGGAATGGCCCTATTCTCACACAACTCGAAACCATTATAAATACCATATACCGGTGAAAGCGTTGCCGCAAGCGCAAGCCTCATTTTAAAAGCGGGCTTTCCTCCACGTTGTAATATGGGGGGTAAAATATCCGGAGTGTTTGTAAAGAGATTTCCCTGTAAATACTCGGCGAGGCCGGACTGAGTAAGTTCGGTCATATATTCTATAAGCTCTTCCTTAAAATTACGCCACGTAAAATAAGTATAAGATTGCGTGAAACCGGCTTTTGCGAGGAAATTAAGCACCTTTGGCCGTGTAAATGCCTCAGCCAGAAATATCACATCAGGATACGTTTCCTGTATGTCCGCGATAAGCCACTCCCAGAATTGAAACGGTTTTGTATGGGGATTATCGACACGAAATGTCTTCACCCCGCACTCTATCCAGAAGAGCACGATGCTTTTTAATTCATCCCAGAGCGCTTCATTTTGCTCACAGTAAAAGTTCAATGGATAGATATCCTGATACTTCTTCGGAGGATTTTCTGCATAGCGGATCGAGCCGTCCGGCCGCTTGAAAAACCATTCCGGATGCTCTATCAGGTAAGGATGATCGGCAGAACACTGGATGGCAAGGTCCAGTGCTATTTCGATATCCAGCGCATTTGCTGCGCTTACAAATTGTTTGAAATCGTCCAGCGTGCCGAGTTCCGGATTGACAGACTTATGCCCCCCAAGGCTATTTCCTATAGCCCACGGGCTTCCCGGATCACCGGGGCCTGCTTTTTCCTTATTATTACGCCCTTTCCTGTTAGTCATGCCGATCGGATGGATTGGGGGCAAATAAATTACGTCGAAACCCATTTTTTTGATTTCCGCCAGTCGTTGTTCGCAATCGGCGAATGTAGCGCTTTTCCCGGGCACTTTGCCCTGGGACCGGTGAAACATTTCGTACCACGCCGCAAATCCTGCCGGCTTCCGGTTGGCTATCACATCCAGTTCCCTGTCATAAACTATGGCATCGCTTTTATCGGGACATTCCGCCATGATATGGTCGAGTTGTTCGCTGCTTACAATTCTGACAGCCTCTATTTGATCGCCCGCGCTACGCAGGTCCTGTAAAAAAGTCGAGAGCTTTCTGCCGTCTTTGTCGGACACTCGCACAATTGCCTCATCAATTATTCGCTGTCCCTCCAACAATTCACCGGCGATATCCTCTCCTGCTTCAGCTTTAATAATAAAGCTACGCTTCCAGGAACTGAAAACATCGGTATATGCTTCTATGGTGTAAACATAACGGGTATTCTCAACCGGAACAAACTCAGCATACCACCGGTCGTTATCTCCTTCTCTCATCGGAATTTCCTGCCACGCGGTATCCTTTTTACTGCGGTATTTCAAGACCGCTGACAAAATATCATGACCTTCTTTAAATATATCAGCGGATACATTAACCGGCTCTCCGGCAATACGTTTTACCGGATATCGTCCCGAATCGAGTTCGGGATATATATTTTCAATTACAATTGCACTATTCTTCGGCTTCATCATCACCACCTGTTCTCATTCATTTCGGCTTCGACCCGTTATAACCGGATTTGTTATTATAAAAGAGTTCTATCATCACATCAATATCTGACATTTATTGTACTGTAAATTGTCTTCGATGTGCTTATGATAAAATTAATATAATTTATTTCAATTATCAAGAGGCTATACATGTTACAAATGGTATTAGTACGACACGGTGAAAGTATCTGGAATAAGGAGAACCTCTTCACCGGATGGACAGATGTCGACCTTTCAGAAAAAGGAATTTCGGAAGCCCATCAGGCTGGCAAGCTGCTTAAAGAACACGGGTACACTTTCGATCTCGCTTTCACGTCCGTCCTGAAAAGAGCGATACGTACTTTATGGATCGTTCTTGACGAAATGGACCTGATGTGGATTCCGGTTAACCTGTCCTGGCGATTAAATGAACGGCATTACGGCGCGCTCCAGGGATTGAACAAGACGGAAATGGCAGAGAAGTACGGAGATGAACAGGTACACATATGGAGAAGAAGCTACGATGTACGTCCGCCTGAGCTAAAGAAAACAGACAAGCGTTACCCCGGAAACGACCCGAGATATAAAGATGTAGACAAATCAAATGTCCCCTATACCGAGAGCCTCAAGGACACTGTAAACCGTTTCCTGCCGTACTGGCATTCTACAATCACTCCACAGTTAATGGCGGGAAAACGGGTCATAATATCGGCACACGGAAACAGCCTGCGCGCGCTGGTGAAATATCTCGATTCAATATCAGACAAAGATATCCCGAATTTAAACATACCTACGGGCATCCCGCTGATATACGAGCTTGACGGTGATTTAAAACCGTTACGAAGCTACTATCTGACGGAATAAAAGAGATACTATTAGCCTAATTCGGAGCCTCATATATATCATACTCACCTTGAGTATGATATTGTATAGTAAAAGAGAACAATTATAGCGTTTGTTAAAACAGGAGAAAGGAAACGGACTGATAGTGGATAACTTGAAACAGGTACCGATTATTTATAACCTTTTTCCCCGTCTTGCAGGCCCTCTGCCGGACTGGTACACACATATCGAACGCGCTATCGATATGAACTTCAACTGGCTTTTCATTAATCCGATATTCTATTCAGGTTTCTCAGGGAGCCTCTATGCTATCAAAGATCATTATCGGATCAATCCCGATTTTCTCCCGCCCGATTCTGGAGATGGAATAGATCTCCTGAGACAATTGCTTGACAGGTGTATGAAACTTGGTATCCTGCCCATGATCGACCTTGTAATAAATCATACCGCACGGGATTGTCCTCTCACCGTCGAGCATCCCGAGTGGTACGTACATGATGACCATGGAAAGATAACCAGTCCTTACGCGGTTGACCCTGACGATCCGGGTAAAGTAACCGTGTGGGGCGATCTTGCCGAGATCGATAACAGGCATTCAAACGAAAAAGAGAACCTGTGGAAATACTGGGCTGATTTAATCGTTTTCTACCAGCGGCTCGGATTCAAGGGATTTCGATGTGACGCTGCGTATAAAGTACCCTCGGACCTCTGGAGCTATCTCATCAAAGAAGCAATCGCAATCGACCCGGAAGTCCTTTTCTTTGCCGAGACGCTCGGATGTACAGAAGATGAAGCGCTCGCGCTCAAGTCTGCAGGGCTGCATTTCTTCTTCAACAGCTCAAAATGGTGGGACTTTGAACAAGCGTGGTGTATCGAACAACATGAAATGTTCGGTAAAATAGCGCCGTCCATATCATTTCCGGAAACGCACGATACTACCAGGCTGGCTCAGGATACAAACGGTAATGAAGCAGTACAAAAACAGCGATATGCTTTTGCCTCCTTTTTTTCCGCCGGTTTAATGGCTCCCATAGGCTATGAATACGGCTTCAGGAAAAAGACCGACGTAGTCTCCACGCGCCCGTCCGATTGGGAAACACCGCTTTTCGATATTCAACATTTTATCAAGGAGACGAACCGGTTTAAACTCGATCATCCATTGTTCCAAGGCGAAGGTATAATTAAATTCGCTGTTGTCAACGATGACATTACCATACTGGAAAGACAATCAGATCTTCAGCCGGACATGAAAGCTTTTCTTATGATAAATAAAAAATGGGATAACCCCGTGCCGGTCGATATTACACATTTTACCTCACCGGATACCGTGCAAAGGCTTTATTATCCCTGTAGAAAGGAAGTATCGTCGTCAGGGGTGCTGCCTGCCGGTACAATGATAGTGCTCAAACCTGCGGAAATTGCCGTACTGGTATGTCCTCTATAATATGAAATAAAGGTGTGAATCGAAAATGTCAGATATAAGAAAAAGCGGGATCCTGCTTCATCCTACCTCACTTCCCGGACGTTTCGGCATAGGCGACCTGGGCAAAGAAGCCTACCGGTTTGCAGATTTATTGATACAAACAGGACAACGATTGTGGCAGGTACTGCCGCTTGGCCCCACAGGTTACGGTAGTTCACCATACCAGTGTCTCTCCAGCAGAGCGGGTAACCACCTGCTTATAAGCCCTGAAAGGCTGTTTGAGGAAGGCCTTTTAAACCATAGCGACCTCAATGACCTGCCGCTCTTTCACGATGATAGTGTAAATTATAACGCCGTGATAAATTTCAAGAACAGGATACTCCGGAAATCGTTCGAGAGTTTTAAAAAGGGAACGAAAAAAGCACAACAGGATGCATTCAATGATTTTTGTAGTCGAAACGCCGCATGGCTTGAATTGTATTCATCATATATGGCGATAAAAGACGCGCACGGCCTTATTAGCTGGAATGAATGGGACGACGATATCAAATGGAGGAAACCGGAGGCGATAAAAATATGGAACGCCCGATTGTCCGACGACATCCTGTATTATCACTATCTTCAGTACCAGTTTTTCAAACAATGGTCGGAATTAAAACAGTACTGTAACATACACGGAATCCACTTTATCGGCGATATCCCTATATTTATTTCGCTCGATAGCGCCGAAGTATGGGTAAATCCAGAGATGTTTCAGCTCGATGAACAGGGAAAACCTCTCGTTGTTGCAGGAGTACCACCCGACTACTTCTGCGATAACGGGCAACTATGGGGAAATCCTATCTATCGATGGGATGTTATGGAACAGGACGGGTTCACATGGTGGATCGAACGTGTGCAGGCAACACGTTCGCTGGTCGATATTATCCGCATCGACCATTTTCGCGGATTCGAAAAATACTGGGAAATACCCGGCAAAGATACGACAGCCAGGAACGGCCGATGGGTCCCTACGCCCGGCGTCAAACTATTCAAAGCTATAGGAAAGGCATTGGGATCTTTTCCGATAATTGCAGAGGACCTTGGTGTAATAACTCCCGAAGTAGACGCACTACGCGAGCAATTTAATATTCCGGGGATGAGAGTACTGCAATTTGCTTTCGGAAACGACCCGAAAGCCGATGATTATAAACCGCATAACTATGTCAGGAATTGTGTGGCATACACAGGGACTCACGATAATAATACTACAATCGGATGGTTCGCAGGAGGCGACATAGGGCGGACGACGCTGGAAAAAAAAGAAAGCGATGAGGAGCGCCAGCTTGCTTTGCGTTATATCGGCACAGACGGTCATGAGATAAACTGGGACTTTATTAGACTCGCATCCATGTCTATTGCAGACACAGCTATCTTCCCCATGCAGGATATACTCGGTTTAGGAAGCGAAGCGCGGATGAATCTTCCCGGCACGACATCGGGGAACTGGATCTGGCGCTTTACATTCGATATGCTTACAGACAATATGAAGGAAAGATTGAAAGAAATGACCATGCTTTACGGGAGGACACCTTAGCCGGTAGGGTTTTCATCCGGCACTAACGGTACTGTAAAACTGAAAGTACTCCCTACGCCGGGACTGCTTTTTACCCAGATCTGCCCGCCATGCAGCTCCACGAGGGATTTCGTTACCGCCAGCCCCAGACCTGTCCCGCCGACCTGTCTCGTAATAGAATTATCGACACGGTAGAATTTGTTGAATATTTTTTCCACATCCTCAGGTGCAATACCGATTCCGGTATCCGCTACATCCACCTGTACCTTTCCGTCGTAAACATGTATCGAGACCGTTATAGAAGCGCCGGACGGTGAATAGTGGTTCGCATTAATAATCAGATTGGTGAGAATTTCGGTCATACGTCCCGCATCGGCAAATACAATCACAGGGCTTTCGGGTATATCGAGTTTCAAGCGGATATTGCTATCGTCCATCTGGGTACGTAGCGATACAGCAACCGAATGCACAATGTCCTGGATTGGAACAGCTCTTAATTTCAGTTCAATTCTTCCTGCTTCAATTCGTGAAATATCGAGAAGCTCGTTCACCAGGTCGATAAGACGGTCTGTATTGCTTCTTGCCACTTCGAGATAGCTCTTTTGCTCTTCATTAATCGCCCCTGCCTCACCGTCGAATACCATATCCACGTAACCTTTTATCGATGTCAAGGGTGTGCGCAGCTCATGAGAGACCATGGAAACAAACTCCGATTTCATCTGGTCTACACGGTCGAGCTCGGTAATATCACGAATAGCAAGTACTGTTTTCCCGGTCTGAGTATCACCGCTTTCCACTGATTGTACGGCAATGCTTAATACGCGGTCGCCGAGCCTCTTCCGCAGCAAAGGCATCTCACCGGTACTTTGCTTGATCAGTGTATCGGTGAAATCTTTCCGGTCGACAGATAAATAATACTGGATCTCCTTTCCAACAGCTTCACGTGCATCGTCGCCGAGCAATTTCTCCGCTGCAGGATTTAACGAGATCACACGGTTGGCAGGATCCAGGACGACAATTCCCTCGGCCATGCTGGAGAGAATTGCCTGAATTTCATCTCTCTGGTTGGCGATCTCCTGCATAAGCGCTTCAATTCTGTCGGTATATATTTTTAACTTGTCATACTCGATTTTCATCGAGTGCGGTCCCAGATTGGTTACGGTTGTACCGGTTATCTTACTGTTGGCTACAAGGAGAATAGTATCATCCGGAGCCCTGAGTTGAGTTCTCATCCAGCCGATCTCATTAACGTATCCCTCCTCCCCCGTGCCCAGTTTGATATAGTCCTGTTTTTTTATCTGCCACGTGGTAGAAAGGTGAAATCCGGCCAACACGTCGGGAAGCATATCACGTATCGGAAGCAGTGCAAACAAAACAAAGACAGCTACGACAAACAGCAGCGTTGCGGTGGTATATCCCCAGAAATTCAAAATGACCAGCGCAGCAACAAAGCAGGCAACTATAATAACGGCTTTCTTTGCTCCGGAAATGATTCTGGCCTCAATTTTCAGTCTCGTGAGATAAAAGTTCAGCAGCGTATTGCTCACCTGCACGATAATCCACGTAATATAGACAACCAGTGCACTCCATAAAATATCGCATACAAGTGATTTCCAGCCTGCCGGCAGGTTTGAAACGGTCAGCGAAACCGCAACACCGAGGAGCACACCCCAGAAAAAAGACGGCCATTTCGCAGCGCGGGAAATAACGTGACTCTGTACCCAACCACTCTTGCGTACCCACCGGTTATAGGCAGTCCAGCCAACTCTCCACAAGATATACCAGAGCGATACTACTACCGCAAATGCGAAAACCGGAATAATGACAATCGACCAGTGTTCAATAAAGGTACTCATAATCCGCTCGCCACTTTCAGACAGTTATTATGAGAACGGCGTCTCACCGGGCACAACGACGATACCTTTTCCGGTGATACGCATACGGTGAAGGCCGGTATCATGATTGGTCCCGCGTAATTTTGAAACCTGTACCGCCCTGTAAGTAGGAGCAAGATGCATCACAATAACGCCCTGAGTAACGAATTCCTCGACGCCATACCTGCTGATGCTTCCGCCGCTTTCCAGCATTTCCGTAAGCAGCAATGTAGTACAACCGAGCTCACGTAACATTGCACCAAGTCTCATTATGTCGCGTCTCAATGCTACTATATCGGAATATGGAAGTCCCAATTGGGCCAATGAGTCGAATACAATACGTTTCGCATCGATAGCCATTGCTTTTTTATGAATAAGGTCCAGCATTGTATCGATATCAATAACTTCGTTACTTATCTCGAACGGTGTTGGAGGTTGAACAAGCCCGATTTTATTTTCACCGACCAGCTTTTCGAGGTCCCATCCATATCTGTCCATATCCTGAATGACATCATCCAATTCCTCCTGGAGCGTAACAAAGAGACCGGCTTCATTGTATTTCACAGCCCCTTCATAAAGAAATTGCATACCGAAAGTTGTTTTCCCCGAACCGGCAGTGCCGGTAACCAGTATCGTTCTGCCTCTCGGAAATCCGCCTTCTATGATCTCGTCAAGACCGGGAATACCGGTCGATATTCTCGTTATCTGTTTCATTACGGCACCCGTCCTTTATCATTACTTTTACCTTTGCTTTGCTGCTCCTGCATATACCGTTTGTTCAAATCCGGGTCTTTAAAACGTACTGCGAAAAGTTTAGGTGCTTCTCCTCTGCTTACCAAAAGGTCCTGCTGTTGCAGCCGGTACAGCACCCTGTGAATTTTGGAATAAGGAATATCACAACCGCTGCTGATTACTTTAGCCGACGATTCTCCTTCCACATTGAGAAAACCGTAGACCTTAGCTTCATCCTCCCCCAGATCAAGCAGTTCAGGATATTTTTCAAGAAATGTACTCATTGCCTTTACCTCCTCCCAAACCTTTCATTTCAAAAACGTTCAGACGACAGGCGCTAGTCTTCGAGGGATATCCAATCTCTGGAGAACCTGGACCACTTCATGTTCGCCACTCTCACCATATGCGCCCCATCGAATTTTACCTCAAGCACTATATCCATAAGGTATTTTATATTATTGAGCACCTGCTCGCTCACAGAGCCCTCTTCAAGTATAAACAGGGTAGAAACACCTCCGTAGTTGGATGCTGTGCGCGCAAGTTGCACCAGAAAACGTTGTACGGAAGCAAGCTCAAAATCGATAAACAGGCTGCTGACAGAATCAACGATCCTCCTGCCGCCGAATTTTTCCTGTACTGTCTGTCCCAGTTCCACACCAGCGTCGGATATCAGCCCTGCAAGCTGGTTCAACTCCATAGCGCCGGTAACGGCGAATCTCTCTTTTCCTCCGACAAGGCCGCGGCTCCAACTATAACAGTCCACCAGCCGGAAATAGTCTTTATTCTCATAACTCTCAAGCGTTCCGGGAATAATCTCATCCAGACTGCTCCGTATCATTGCCGGATCGTCATCGACGGTAATTACCATACATCTTTCATTATTTGTAATTCCCTCTGCAATGAACTGTCGTGCAATAGTGCTCTTGCCCGCTCCGGTCGGGCCTATCACGATGGCATTGCTGCCTACCGGTATGCCATTTCCCAGAGCTCTGTCCAGCTTCGAATACCCCGTGCTTATTCTCTGTACGGGTAACGGTTTTTTCACCTCTTCTACCTGTATAGGCGGTGCAGTCTGTATCTGCCCGCAAGAATATGCCCTGTTGAGCAAGGCATTGACACGCGCCCGCAATATTGCCATACTGAACGGCTTCGTTATAAAATCGTCGATCCCGTCCTTATAAGCTTTAAGTGCGTCCTGTTCCTCCTGCAACGCGGTGAGCATAATAATCGGAAGCGCCCCCGTTTCGGGCATACTTCGCAATTCCTTCGACAGCATATATCCGTCCTTCTCCGGCATCATCGCATCTGTAATGACCAGGTCGGGCTTGTTTCTAGCGATCTCTGAAAGCGCAATGTCTGCATTCTGCGCTTCGGTCACCTCGAATCCGGCCTTGCTCAGACCGGTCTTCAGCAAGCGCAGGATATCAGGATCATCATCCACAATCAATATCTGATTCATAAATATATCTTCCGATTACCGTAAAAAAAGGATAAGGTCATATTATCACAGTCATTGTACAATCACCAAGCATAGAGGCAGCGCTATACGAAAAAGCACATCGACAGCATACGGTAGATTGCGTATAATGAACTGAACTTCGACAACCATATAAATATATATTCCGGGAGTGATAATGCGTTACAGATTCAACGGGCACGAGCCGGTCGCGGGTACCGACACATATGTAAGCGAAACCGCTATAGTGATCGGAGATGTAATAATCGGCAATAACTGCTATATAGGCCATGGGGCTATTTTACGCGGCGATTACGGTCGAATTGAAATCGGAGATGGCAGCGCTATTGAAGAGGGCGCCGTCGTCCATGCGCCGCCCGACGGTACCTGTTCAATTGGTAAAAAAGTGACGGTTGGTCATGGTGCTGTAATACATTCGAAATCGATCGGCGACCTCGCGGTTATCGGAATGGGATCGGTCGTAAGTATAGGAGCTGAAGTAGGCAGTGGATCAATTGTTGCTGAAGCTTGTGTAGTAAAGGCAGGACAAAAGGTGCCGGAGAACACTGTTGTCGTGGGAAATCCCGCCAGAGCAGCCAGACAGGTCTCTCAAAAAGACACGGATTTCTGGGACGCCGGAAAACAGGTCTACATCGATCTCGCAAAGAAATATCTGAAAGAAGGAATGCAGCGTATTGACTGATTGAGGATAACTAGATCGGGAACGTGGTGCAGTTGCTGGTGCCGTCGACCACCTGCACCAGGTTCGGACTGAACTTGCGGATAATATCAAACATAATGTAGTTTTCATTGAGCATTTCGGCGACAAATATCGTAATATATCTCTCTCTTGCTGCATCGGCAAGTTCCCTGATCAGAAAGGTACAAATCCCTTTTCCCTGTTCTTTATCATCAACAAGGAAAGAAACTTCAGCCATAGTGCGACTGGGCAACCGGTCATAGCGCGCAAGCCCGATGATCTCCGGATTTCCGTTGCAGTTTCTTTCCGCAACAAGGACAAATGTATCGTCATAATCAACTGTACAGTAGCAACAGAGCTCGCTATCCGGCATTTTCGTTTTCACGAAATGGTAACGGAGAAACCTCGTCTCCCTGCTTAGCCTGTTAAACAGTGCCAGAACCGCTTCCTTATCATCGTAAGTTATCGGCCTGACCCGGACTTCGCTTCCATCTTTTGCAATATAACGTTTTGTTGATAACAATACGGCTACGCTACTCATAATCATTTACCTCTCTTTTCAATTCGTATCGTTTATCAAGTCCTTATATACAGGCCCACCACTTTACCGGCGTTCAATTTATAACATAACCGCCGATACACACTATCCTTTTTTTTATATAGTCCTCCTCCGGCTTAGTAATTAATCATCGCAAACCAGCTTTAGAGGACTTATTAATACTTTACACTATTTCAATTGTCATTACAAGTATAAATACCTTAAAATTTTATAAAAAAACAGGTATTTATACGCATACAGGCAAGTATAATGGCTTACAAAGAAACGGGGTTAGCTTAGATGGGAAAAAATAGAATTTATGAGCCGCCAGGGACTCGAACCCTGAACCGGTTGATTAAGAGTCAACTGCTCTGCCAGTTGAGCTAGCGGCTCGCGTGGATGTATAGTAGCATTCACTATGAATTATAGTCAAGCTACGTGATGATTTTCAGGTATATACGTGCATGGTATAATAAGGCATCCTCGACCAGGGGGTTGAGTGTGGAGAAGGCTTTCGAGGTACTGGACCACACCGCGGACATCGGCATTGTCGCCTACGGCCCGGATGTCGAGCACCTTTTCGCCAATGCGGCTGCCGGCATGACAAGCCTTATCGTCGACCTCGATGATATCGGCGACAATATCAAACGGGATATCGTGATCGTCTCCGACGACGATGAGAACCTTCTTGTCGAATGGCTGAACGAACTGCTCTATATTTTCGATGTAGAGCATATCCTCTTTAAAAAGGTAGAAGTCAACAATGTGCACGACGCAACAATCAATGCCACCTGTTTCGGCGACAGGATCGCTTTTCAGCGTCACAGGGTAAAAAGAGAGATCAAGGCAGCCACTTACCATATGCTCGCGCTCAGTAAAGAGCAAAATACATACAGCGCACAGATAATTTTCGATATATAGAAAGAACCGTTTTATGTCACAGGATATACCGTTAAACAAACTGGACGACTATCGCTGGGAGATCCCGACAAGTTACAGGCAGGGAATGAGAGTGCCCGGCTTGATATATGCCGATGAGGCAATGATGGAAACCATAAAGAGCGACCAGTCGATTGAGCAGGTTGCTAATGTAACATTCCTGCCCGGCATTGTAAGCCGCTCTCTTGCCATGCCTGATATCCACTGGGGATACGGTTTTCCCATCGGCGGCGTAGCTGCTACACGTATGACCGATGGAGTAATCTCACCGGGCGGTGTCGGTTATGATATCAACTGCGGAGTAAGGTTGCTCCGTACAGGACTTACATACAGTGAAGTACTGCCGAAAATGCGTAAACTGATCGAAAACCTGTTCAATAATGTACCGTCCGGGCTGGGATCGAAAGGCAAGTTCAAGATATCCGAAAAAGAGCTGGAAAAAGTAATGGTCGAAGGCGCCGGCTGGGCGATCAACAGGGGAATGGGAATTACGGAAGACATTGACGTGACCGAAGAAAAAGGCTGCATGAAAGGGGCAAATCCCGATAAGGTCAGCCCAAGGGCAAGGCAGAGGGGACTGCCCCAGCTAGGAACACTCGGCTCCGGCAATCACTTCCTTGAAGTACAGGTGGTTAAAGAAATCCACGACCACAGGACAGCCGCTGCAATGGGCATCGAAAAGGAGGACCAGGTACTGATCCTGATCCACACCGGTTCACGCGGTTTCGGGCACCAGATCTGCGACGATTATCTCCGGACAATGAGTGCAGCTGTGAAAAAATACGGCATCGAACTCCCTGACCGGCAGCTTGCCTGTGCTCCTACCACATCGCAGGAGGGAAAAGACTACCTTGCGGCAATGGCATGCGCAGCAAATTTCGCCTGGACCAACCGTCAATGCATCACCCACTGGGTCCGTGAGTCACTGGTCAATACGTTCGGAAAAAGCCATACCGAACTGGAAATACATCAGATATACGACGTAAGCCACAATATAGCCAAAATAGAAGACCACATGGTGAACGGGAAAAAGATATCGCTGTGCGTACACCGGAAAGGCGCTACCAGGGCATTTCCGCCGGGACACGACGCGTTGCCGCAACGGTACAAAGGTATCGGCCAGCCCGTGCTCATACCGGGCGATATGGGACGCTATTCCTATATAGCGGTAGGTACTGAAAAGGCTATGGAAGAGAGCTTCGGCTCGACTTGCCACGGCGCGGGGAGATTGCAGAGTCGCGGTGCAGCCAGGCGCAGCATGAGAGGAAACGATATAGCACGCGAATTGGAACGAAAGGGGATCACCGTCAAAACCGCCGATATGGCATCGCTTGCTGAAGAAGCACCCCAGGCATATAAAGACGTGAAAGAAGTTGTGGAAGTAGCACACCGTGCCGGAATATCACGGAAAGTAGCCAGGACTTACCCGCTCGGTATCATCAAAGGCTGATATCATCCTCAGTTCAACCGCGCTTTTTAAAAAGCTCCGCCTTTATCTCCCTTATACGCTCGATACCTTTTATCTCATGAGAAAACATGGGCAGTTCCACGATATCGAGATGCCCGTACCTGTCATAGAGGAGATCGATATACTTACGCTGCTGCGCTGCTTTTTCCCGCAGGAAGTCCGAACTCAGGTCCCGTACGATATTATTCACGATCAACTGTCGAACGGCCAGCCCGTGGCCCTCGAACTCGTTAAAAATATATTCGAGTTGTTCGACGGCAAGTGCCTCCGGAATAGTCACAATCGAAAAAACGACACTACTTCTCAGAAATTCCATGTCCGTTGCGGAAAGCCTTTCCCACCCCTTGATCACATCCAGCACCGGCTTCCGGCTTTCTCTTCCCGTCTTCAATTTCGAATAAATGCGCGGCGCAGTTTTTAAATGCTTACCGAGCATTTCCGGCATCATGAGGAGACCGAGCGTTTGCCCCATCGGAGCAGTGTCCCATATCACATTCCTGTAATCACCATTCGCCGTTAGCTCCCTTATATAGTCCACCATAAACTCGTCGCGTAGTCCCGGCAGAACAGAGCTCACGAACTCCACAAACTCCTCGTAGTCAACCGCAACAAAAGAAGAAAACACTTCATAGACCTCGCGCCCGAACTTGCCGTCCCACATCTTCTTCACCCTCTCCACTCCGATCTCGTCTACGAACAGGTCTCCTTCAACCTGTACCGGACACGGTTGACCAACCATCTTAAAAATATGTCTCAGAGAAGGAGTAGGATCAGTCGATAGAGCCAGCGTACGTTCGCCCGACTCAGCATAATAGAGGGCTGTCGCTGCAGCACACGTCGTTTTTCCCACACCTCCCTTGCCGGAAAACATAACTACTTTTTTTTCATCATTATTAATCAATTAATAAACCCCGGAATTTTATACTCAGCAGAAATCGTGGTTCCCAATTATTCTTTTAAAGCGTTTAATATTTCGTCGCCGTGATGTTCTCTTGTAGAAGATGAAAAAAACTCATGGTGCCCCTTGTAAAGCCTGATGTTATGCGTCCTTTCACCAATCGCTTTCAAGTCTATGATAGTATCTTTCAACGAACAAAAGACGACATGGTCCTGTTGTAGAGCAGGCATCGCTTTTTGCGCTTTTGCGATTTCGCGGACAAATAACGGCGATACCTTCTTTGGAAGGGCTTTCCAGTATTCGTCCGTAGCAAGGTCGCCCACCTCATCCCTGGTGAAATCTATAGGAAACATACAGAGGCTGGACCTTAAGCTGCATGCCAGAGAGAGCGTCATGCCTCTTAACTTACCTCCATACAGTCCCCACCAGGGACTCAGGTACACCGACTTTGTTTGAGTCGAACAATACGCGGCAACCAGTCCACCGAGGCTATGAGATAATATGACGTGCGGACCAAGTGCTTCCTGATACGCTTTCACAGGTTCCAGGTATTCCCGGTTGAAGTCCTTTATATTGCAGGGAAACTCAAACACGTGTACTCTATAGCCATCGTTTACGAGCAGGTCGAACAACCATCCCATATTGGGATCGCCGATCCTGTTCCCCCATCCTGAAAGGAAAAGTATGTCAGAGGAGTTATTTTCACCGTAAACTGCAGTTTTCATAAGCAGACAGCAAAACAATAATCACAGACCGGAAACAACGGCAGTCCGGTATTGCAGAAACTGTAAGTGTATATCTAAATACCGGCTTTTCGTTTATATAGCGGGTATTCAAGACTGTCAACCAGCGCCAGCCATGACGCTTCAATGATATTGGTAGAACTGCCCACAGTCTTCCATTGCACTCCGTTATCTCGCGATTCGATGAGCACCCGTACCTGTGAGGCAGTGCCGCTGCTTTCCTCAAGAATATGAACTTTATAGTCCACCAGCTTGATCGTCGCCAGTTCAGGATAAAACTCCAGTAATGCCTTCCGGAGTGCCTGATCGAGGGCGTTGACAGGACCGTTGCCTTCGGATGCCGTATGCATTACTTTCCCGCCGACTTTTACCTTTACGGTAGCTTCGGAAAGCAGGTTGGTAAGACCGGACGTGGGCTGCCGCCGGTGACGTTCCATTATCACCATATAATCGATCAGCTCAAAGAAAGGTTTGTAGTCCGGTTGAGCGCGGCTCAACAACAGTTCGAAGGAAGCATCGGCCCCCTCGAACTGGAACCCGTGGCTTTCCAGCGATTTTATCTGTTCGAGCACCTGTCGTGCCATTTTCCCCCTGGGCGGGAGATTGACGCCAAGCTCTTTTGCTTTATACAAGATATTCCCTTTGCCGGAAAGCTCCGAGACGACTACCTGCGGACTGTTTCCGACCAGCAAAGGATTTATATGCTGATAGCTGTTTTCCCATTTCATCATTCCTGAAACATGCAGCCCCGCTTTATGTGTAAAGGCGCTCGATCCGACATAGGGAAGATGGCTGAAAAGAGCGATATTTGCCAGGTCTGCCACATACCGGGATACACTCGTGAGTTCGGCAAGATGTTCATCGGAAAGACAGGGAAGTCCAAGCTTGAGCTGGATATTCGGAATGATCGAACAGAGGTTCGCATTGCCGCACCTCTCTCCGTACCCGTTAATTGTCCCCTGTACCTGGGTTACACCGCACTGCACTGCCATCAGCGTATTCGCTACCGCCAGATCCGAGTCATTATGAACATGAATCCCAAGCGCACAATCGACTTTTTCTTTTGCCGCCTCAACGGCAACCGCGATTTCCGCAGGGAGTGATCCGCCGTTGGTATCACACAGTACCACGCAATCGGCACCGGCATCATACGCTACTTCAACTGTTCTTAAGGCATATTCCGGATTCGCTTTAAATCCGTCGAAGTAGTGCTCCGCATCGAAGAATACAATAAGCCCTTTCGATTTCAAATACGCCACCGAATCGCCTATCATGCTGAGGTTTTCGTCAAGGCTTACTTCAAGCACATTAGTCGCCTGCATGTCCCAGCTTTTTCCCACGATCGTTACCGTGCTGGTCTTCGCGGCGACAAGCGCATTGAGCGTGGCATCTTCTTCCGTAATAGAATCATGTCGCCGTGTGCTTCCGAATGCGACGAGTACCGAATTCTTCAGGGTGAGACTTTGCGCCTTCGTGAATACCTCGGTATCTTTAGGGTTCCCTCCGGGCCATCCTCCTTCAATATAGTGCACGCCAAGCTCATCCAGTTTTCCGATTATATTCAGCTTATCGGCAACACCGAACGAGATACCCTCCTGCTGGGCTCCGTCCCTTAATGTAGTGTCATATATCTTAATTATTCCCATTATTCAGCTTCTAATCCCTCATTATTATGTCAACTATTGCCTTGCCCATTTCCTTCGTTCCCAGCTTCGTCTTGCCGGTTTCCATTATATCATACGTTCGACAACCCTCATCCAGCGCCGTGTCGACCGCTTTTTCAATCGCTTCCGCCTCAGCAAGCAGGTTTAGTGAATACCGGCACATCATCGCGGCGCTCAATATCGTGGCAATAGGGTTCGCCATGTTCAGTCCGGCACGTTTCGGCGCACTCCCGTGTATGGGCTCGTAAAGCCCGAACGCTTTTGAACCGCCGCTTTTCGGTATCCCGGCAATGCTCGCCGAAGGAAGCATCCCCATTGAGCCGGAAAGCATCGAGGCTTCATCCGTAATGATATCGCCGAACGTATTTTCTGTAACGATTACATCGAAGTACGAGGGCTTCTGTATAAAGCGCATTGTACAGGCATCAACGAGCATATGGTCCAGCTCAACATCGGGATATTCCTGAGCAACCTCCATGGTAACCTGCCGCCATAGCCGTGACGATTCGAGCACGTTGGCTTTATCCACTGATGTCAATTTTTTCCTGCGCGAACGCGCCAGCTCAAACCCTACTCTTACAATTCGTTCGATTTCCATATCGGAGTAGAGCATTGAATCGACAGCCCATCTACCTTTTTCATCCTTCCAGTGTTTTTTCGGCTGTCCGAAATAAAGTCCTCCTGTGAGCTCACGGACGATAAGCATATCTACATCTTTAATTACTTCCGGTTTGAAACTCGTGGAATCGGCAAGTATCGGGATGACCTTGACCGGCCTCAGATTGGCAAAAAGCCCGAGTGCCTTGCGGATCGCCAGCAGCCCGTCTTCAGGACGCACGGGAAGTTGCGGATCGTCATATTTCGGGTCGCCGACGGCGCCGAGCAATACCGCATCGGATTTACGACACATTTCTATCGTTTCCTGGGAAATCGCAACGCCGCTTGCGTCAATTGCCACACCGCCTATCAGACCGTGCTTAATATTGAACTTATGCGAGAACTTCTTCCCGACCGCTTCAAGTACGTTAATCGCCTCGGTAGCGACCTCGGGACCGACTCCATCGCCGAGTAAAGCTGCTATAGTGAATTCCACGTTATAATCCTCCGTCTAGTTTTTTCCTGGTGTACTCTACAAGACCCCCGGCATTTACAATGCCCATCATAAAATCGGGGTACGGTTCGGAAGTAAACGTCTTATTTTTAGTGACATTCGTTATCTTCCCCGTAGCAAGGTCAACTTCAAGCACATCGCCCTGTTCAGTAGAATCGACAGCTTCCACGCTCTCAAGGAGCGGTAAGCCTATATTTATTGCATTACGAAAGAAAATCCGGGCAAAGCTTTTTGCGATCACACATGAGATACCCGCAGCTTTAATTGCCACAGGAGCATGCTCTCTCGATGAGCCGCAGCCGAAATTGGTATCGGCAACGATTATATCGCCTGCTTCCACCCGTTTTATAAAATCTAAATCTATATCCTCCATACAATGTCCGGCTAACCCGATCGGATCAGATATATTTAGATACCGCGCAGGGATGATGGCATCGGTATCGACATTAGTACCGTATTTATGGACTTTTCCCTTTAACTTCACTCTATCACCATCCTTTAAGGAATTATGCTATCGATTGTTAACGTGAACCGTTTAATTTACTACCTCCGCCGGGCTCGCTATACGGCCGAGAAGCGCGCTCGCAGCAGCTACAAACGGATTTGCCAGGTATACCTCTGACTGCGTGCTCCCCATTCTCCCCACGAAGTTACGGTTCGTTGTAGAAATGCAGCGCTCCCCGGCGGCAAGTACACCCATATATCCTCCCAGACACGGACCGCAGGTAGGAGTGCTAACCGCAGCACCGGCCTGTACAAAGGTCTCAATAAGCCCTTCGTGCAGTGCGTCCAAGTAGACCTGCTGCGTGCCCGGTATTACAATGCACCGTATGTCGGGATGTACCTTTTTCCCTTTAATAATCGATGCGGCATTTCTCAGATCATCCAGCCTTCCGTTAGTACAGCTGCCGATCACCACCTGATCGATAGTGATATTACTTACTTCCGATACCGGCTTGCTGTTTGACGGCAGATGCGGTAACGCAACCTGAGGTTCGAGTTTCGATATATCGTACTCGATCACCTTGTAATATTCAGCGTCGTCGTCTGAGTCATATACTGTATAAGGACGTTTCGCTCTGCCCTTCACATAGTCGATAGTTTTATCATCTACGCGGAATACACCGGCTTTCCCTCCCGCCTCGATCGCCATATTCGCCATGGTGAAACGTCCGTCCATCGGCAATGCATCGATAGCGCTACCGGTAAACTCCATCGCAGAATAAAGCGCACCGTCAACTCCTATATCACCGATCGTATACAGGATAAGGTCTTTCCCTCCTACCCATTTGCCAGGCTTTCCGTGATATACAAATTTGATCGTGTTCGGCACCTTCATCCATATCTCACCGGTCGCCATGCCTACTGCAATATCAGTAGACCCCATACCGGTCGCAAAAGCTCCTACCGCACCGTAAGTGCAGGTATGGGAATCAGCACCTATTACTACATCGCCGGGCAGCACGAGTCCCTGTTCAGGCAAAAGCACATGCTCTATACCCATCCTGCCCACTTCAAAATAGACCAGGTTATACTTCCTGGCGAACTCCCGCAACATCTTCGCCTGTTCCGCCGATAGAATATCCTTGTTAGGGCAAAAATGGTCGGGCACCATGATAATTTTTTTCGGGTCGAATACTTTCCCGATTCCTAACCGGTCGAACTCTTTTATAGCCAGCGGCGCGGTGATGTCATTCGACAGCACCACATCGAGCCTGACGCTTAAAAACTCTCCCGGGCTCACTTTCTTTTTACCGGAATGAGCCGCCAGTATTTTTTCAGATAAGGTCAATCTGTGCCCTCCTTTCAGCCATATGTCACCCTTTTATTTTCGGTATTATCAATACCACTACCGTTATAACGGCCACAATAATAGAAATCAAATACATACCTGCGCCCGCTGCCATACCGATAGCCGCGGTTATCCATATGCTCGCCGCACTCGTTAATCCAACCACTACATCGCCCCTCATTCCCCTGAGTATCACACCGGCACCGAGAAATCCGACACCCGCTATTATTCCTGCTGCGACACGAGAAGGATCAAAATCTCCTTCAAAACCATAGACGGAGACAAGCATTACAAGCGCTGATCCCAGGCAGATCAATGCATGGGTCCGGACTCCCGCGGGTTTTCCCGCCAATTCCCGCTGCAATCCGATACCGGCACCGAGGATTGTAGCGAGGAACATTCGTAAGACTATTTCAACAGAAAGGCTCACAGCGGAACCCTCATTTCTTGCTTGCCTTTTTTACCGATAGCAGGCGGTTAAGCGCGTTCATATACGCCTTGGCGCTCGCAACTATAATATCGGTATCGGCACCCCGCCCTGTATAGGTGACCCCGTCGCTCTCTATCCTTATTAGCACTTCACCCATGGCATCGATGCCCTCAGTAACTGAGTTGACCGAAAATTCGGTCAGCTTGTTGGGGACCCGTACGATACGATTGATAGCTTCATATACTGCGTCCACCGGTCCGGTACCGAGCGCCGCATCTGCGACCATCTGCCCGTCGGGAGCTTTCAACCGTACGGTTGCCGTAGGTATACTGTGGTCGCCGCACGATACTGCAATATGTTCCAGATGGTACACTTCAACAACTGTACGCAGCTCCTCGGCAACCAGAGATTCTATATCACGATCGGTGATCTCTCTCTTTTTATCAGCCAGTTCCTTGAACGACTGGAAAGTACGGCTCAGCGCTTCATCATCGAGCACATAGCCAAGTTCTGCCAGGCGCTCCTTAAACGCATGACGCCCGCTTAACTTCCCGAGCACGAGCGTGCTCGCCGGTATTCCTATATCCTTTGGGTCCATTATTTCGTAGGTAATCGCCTTCTTTATCACGCCGTCCTGGTGGATCCCCGACATATGGCGGAACGCATTTGAACCGATAATAGCCTTATTAGGTTGTACTACAAACCCGGTCAACTCGCTCACCAGCCGGCTGATGCTGTAGAACTGCGTGGTATCTATGCCAGTCTTGAGGTTAAAAAAGTCCTTTCGCGTTCTCAGCGCCATAACGATCTCTTCGAGCGAGGCATTGCCTGCCCGTTCGCCAATCCCGTTAATCGTGCATTCCACCTGCCTAACCCCGTTCAACACCGCTTCAAGGCTATTGGCAACCGCCAGGCCCAGATCATTATGACAGTGAGTGCTGACAATGGCTTTATGAATATTCGATACGTTATCGAAAATCCCTTTGAGAAAAGCCCCCCATTCATCCGGTATAGCGTATCCTACTGTATCCGGTATATTAACCGTCGTTGCGCCCGCTTCGATAACCGATTCGAGTATGGTATATATAAAACCCGCTTCTGTACGGCTGGCATCCATCGGTGAGAATTCGACATCGTCGACATATTTCTTGGCCCTGGCTACCATCGAACGGGACATCTCAAGGATCTCTTCCCGGCTCTTTTTCAATTGATTGAACAGGTGTATATCGGAAGCCGACAGAAAAACATGTATCCGCGGATGCTTTGCAGTCTTAATTGCCTCGGCTGCTCTATCGATACCCTCAGCGTTGGCATGTGTAAGCGCGCAAATACAGGAGTTCTTCACCTCATTCGCTATTAATTGCACCGCTTCAAAATCACCCGGTGAGCTTATCGGGAAACCTGCCTCGATAATATCGACACCGAGCTTCTCAAGATGCTTTGCAATATCCAGCTTTTCCCGCTTGTTAAGGCTGGTACCTGCTGCCTGCTCGCCATCCCTTAGCGTCGTATCGAAAATATACACTTTGTCCATCGTAATCACTTCTCCCGGTGACTATTACACCGTTACCTTACGGTCCGTTCGGTGAATATGCAAAACCTCATAAAGATTGTAATACAAAAACGGAAACAAGTCAGATTCAACCTTGCTCTCTTCCGGACATCCGGGTGCATATCACCTTATTAAATCGGTAATTTCGCTGTTTATGTTTTCAACCAGGGCATCATAGCACGGAGTCTCTTGCCCACAACCTCGATTTCATGCTCGGCTTCCTGCCGTTTCAGTGCGTTATAGACCGGCCGTCCTGCCTGATTCTCCAGTATCCATTCCTTGGCAAATGAGCCGTCCTGTATCTCGGATAGTATATTTGCCATTTCTTCCTGAACCATATCGTCTATAACACGAGGTCCCCTGGTATAATCACCGTATTCTGCTGTATCGCTCACCGAATAGCGCATAAAGTTGAATCCGCCCCTGTGGAAAAGGTCGACGATGAGCTTAAGCTCATGGAATACTTCGAAATAAGCTATCTCCGGTTGATAGCCGGCATCTACAAGCGTTTCAAATCCTGCTTTCACCAGTGCGGTAACACCGCCGCAAAGCACCGCCTGCTCACCGAAAAGATCGGTTTCCGTTTCCTCGGCAAATGTCGTTTCGAGAATACCGGCACGCGCACAGCCGATGCCCTTTGCATAGGCAAGTGCGATATCATGTGCTTTGCCCGATGCGTTTTGTTCCACCGCAATAAGCGCCGGAGGCCCGGACTTCTCCGTATAGAGCTGTCGAAGCATATGACCCGGACACTTGGGAGCAATCATGGCGACATCGACAAATGACGGCGGTACGATTTGCCCGTAATGGATATTAAATCCATGGGCAAACATAAGCATCTTGCCCTTCTTCATTTCCTGTTCTATAGATGCATGATAAATCTTAGCCTGCAACGTATCGGGTACCAGCATGGAAATGACATCCGCTTTCTTCGCCAATGCCGCGCCGTCCAGCAATTGAAAACCGGCTGCTTCCGCATTATTCCAGCCTTCCGAGCCCTTAGCCTCGGAAACAACGACTTCACAACCGCTGTCCCGAAGGTTCTGCGCATGGGCATGTCCCTGACTGCCGTATCCGACAATCCCGACCACTTTGCCTTTAAGCAAGTCCAGATTCGCATCTTTTTCATAGTACATGTTAGCCATAATTACTCCTTATTTTCCTTATTCATATATTTAAGGTCGCCCGTAAACATTCGCCCGGACTACCAGTCCGGTGCCGTCTCGGTCTCCGAACGTGAAGGTTTCCTCAATTTTTTAATTGTCCTGTCGTCCTCCAGTTTAAGCGGTTTTGCCCCGCCGCGTGCCAGTGCGATACGTCCCGTACGGGACACTTCCTTGATGCCGAAACTCTGTAATAACCTGAGAAGAGAATCGAGCTTCTCGTCATCTCCCGTAACCTCAATCATGAGAGTATCTGCGGAAACGTCCACTATATTTGCTCTGAAAATATCCACAAGCTGAATTATTTCACTGCGGTAAGCAGGGCTCGCTTTAACTTTAATCAAAGCGAGTTCCCTTGCCACAGGGTCCTCATCCGTAATATCGACGATTTTCACCACTTCGATCACTTTGTCCAGTTGTTTTCGTACCTGTTCCACTTTTGCATCATCGCCTTCGACAATAATTGTCATACGGGAAAGCTTCGGCTGTTCCGTATGGCCGACTGCAATGCTGTCTATATTAAAATTACGCCGCCTGAAAAGACTAGCCACTCTATTGAGTACACCAGGTTTATCCTCTACCAGTGCGACGAGTATATGCTTTTGCGAACTTGGCAAATGAACCACCACCTTTCCTGGCTTTAAATAATATTGTGTTATTCTAAAACGGGTTACGTTGAAAAGCAAGTGAACATATCTTTGTGTAATATACCAAGTCATGATACTATATGTGTTATATGATATTTTATCAATTTTCAATTTTTAATCATGCAATATCCCAGGACCTGCTTTTACTTTCAATTATCGTACCTTTGACTTTTATCACACCTGATTAAAATTTCATCGGAGGCGTTTTATGAATGACAAAATATCTATTTCTTCAATGATGACGGAGAAAAGAATTTTCAATCCTCCTCCCGAACTTAGTGAAAAAGCCTATATCCGCAGTTTTGATATGTACCGCGATATTTACAAGAAGTCAATAGAACAACCGGACCTGTTCTGGGGTGAGATGGCCGAGCAATTAGACTGGTACAAGAAGTGGGACAAAGTC
>CAZAIO010000003.1:13507-51876 GCA_964485235.1 uncultured Dehalococcoidales bacterium | reverse complement strand
AGGAATACTATGTGGAATATATCGTTTCGCAGCTAAAAGGGCTTGTGGATTTCCTGGAATATCATATGAAAAAGAAGATGGACTGGAACAGGCTCAGCGAGCTGGTAGAGTTGACCGACAGGACATGGGACCTGGTCATCGATACCTATGAACTGCGGCGTGCAATTCCCTGTCCTATGGGGACAGGCGATGCGATGAATACCATGGTGCCGCTTGTGTTTATGATGGCAACGCAGGAGGCATATGATTTCTTCAAAGACCTTAATAATGAATTAAAACAGAAAATAGCCAACAAAGAGGGAGAGATAGAAGACGAGAAGTACAGGTTATTATGGGGTGGCGGACTGCCTTCATGGTTTGCGTTGAGCGATTTCAATTATTTTAATAGCAAGGGTGCCGTATTCCCGGTAGAAATAACATACAGGATTATTGAAGCTACTCATAATTTTGACATAGATCTGTCTAAAATAAGCGACCCTCTGGAACATATTGCACGCAGATGGTTCAAGAACTGGACATACTGGCATAAGAAAGCCAGAAAACGTCCGGGGTCTTATCCTGAAGTCGAGCGATTAATTCAATATATAGAAGACTATCATATTGATGGCGTGGTAATGCACGAAGCTTATTCATGTCGCTCATGGCATGTGGGGCTAATCTGGCAGCTTAAAGTATTAAAGAAAATTTACAGAGAGATCCCCTCATTAATACTCGAAAGCGATATTATAGATATCAGTTCCTATAATGAAGCTGATACGAGAATGAGAATAGACACCTTTATCGATGTACTTGAAGCCCATAAGAACCGGGGATAAGATAGAGTATAAAAGGCCGTAATTATAAATTAATAATTATTCCGATTGGTTTTGAATTAACAACGTTTCTTTTGTGGAATTCTGATAATACCGCGTTAACGGTTCCGACACAATAGTGTCGTTACATTAATACGAATAATATGTCCGGGAATAATAAGGGGGTGCCTATGTTAAACAGGGAAGTAATATCTCAATTGCAGAAAATAGCCGGTAATGAAGCTGTTTTAACCTCAAACGAAGACCTGTATGCTTATTCTTATGATGCGACTGCTACATGGTCGCATATGCCCGATGTAGTTGTACTGCCTACGACTGTCGAACAAATATCAGCCATTATGAAGCTAGCTACCGGGCACAAAATCCCGGTCACGCCACGTGGGGCAGGCACTAATGTGAGTGGAGGCTCGGTCCCTATCCAGGGCGGTATTGTGCTCTGTACCACCAGGATGAACAGGATCATCGATATTAATAAGACTAATTTGACCGCGATAGTTGAACCAGGTGTGGTATTGCAGGACTTAAATATGGCACTGGCAAAACAGGGCCTTTTTTATCCTCCCGATCCGCAGAGCTTTCTCGGTTGTACCGTTGGAGGTACGGTGGCGGAAAATGCAGGCGGTCCTTACTGTGTAAAGTATGGAGTTACCAAACAGTATGTACTGGGTCTGGAAGTAGTGCTTGCCAACGGAACAATAATGAAGCTGGGCGGGGTTACAGTTAAAAACAGGACGGGGTATGAGCTCGTAATGTTGTTTACCGGTTCCGAAGGGACATTGGGTATCATTACCAAAATAACGCTCAGACTCATCCCCATGCCACGGGCGAGCAAATCGATGATTGTGATATTCGATGATATGATAGCGGGAGGTCAGGCTGTATCGAACATACTTGGAAGCGGTATTGTCCCTGCAAAGATCGAATTTGTGGACAATTTTGTAATCCGCCGCATCGAAGAAATGACGCCGATGGGGCTGCCAATTGAAGCAAAAGCGATGCTGCTTATCCAGACCGACGGTTCACCTGCCGCAGTAGAAGCGGAGACACAGGAAATCGTCGAAATCCTGAAGAAGAGCGGTGGCAAAGATATTAAAATTGCAGCCAATGCAGAAGAAGCAGCGAAGTACTGGAAGATGCGCAGCGCCGGTTTTGCCGCAGTGTTCGGTGCAGCACATACGGTGTTGGCGGAAGATGTGACAATTCCAAGAGATAAACTTGCTGAATTTATTCAAAAATTAAGCGAAATATCTAATAGAACAGGATTTTTCATACAGCATCTCGGTCATGCAGGTGACGGCAACCTTCATCCTTCTATATTCACAGACATCAGGAAAGAAGAGGAGTTCAAAAGGGCGCAGGATGTCATGGGTGAAATATTCGAGACCGCACTATCGATGGGAGGAGTGCTCTCCGGCGAACATGGAATAGGACTGGAGAAACAGCGTTTTTTCAACAAAGCGATGGACCCGGTAGCGCTCGAGTTGATGAAGAAAATAAAAGGAATACTCGATCCTGATAATATAATGAATCCGGGCAAGATCTGGATAGAGGAAGAAGCTGAACATGCAAACGCGCGGTGAACTCACGGAAGTAAAACGTTTTCAGCAGGACCTGGAAAAGTGTATGAAGTGCGGTTTCTGCACGTTCTGGTGTCCTGTCTATAAAGAAGAGAAGATTGAATCGTCGGTTGCCAGGGGCAAGAATATGCTGATCAGGCAATTACTTGACGGTGAGATGCACTACAATGATGAAGTTGCGAACAAGCTGGATACCTGTTTGCTCTGTATGACATGTACTGCCAATTGTCCCGCGAAGGCGAATATACCGAATGTAATAATTGCAGCGCGGGCGGACAAGGTGAAGGCAAAAGGGATAAAATTCCCCTATAATTTTATTTACCGCCGTGTGCTGCCGCACCGGACGCTTTTCGGGAATATAGTCAGGGCTGGTGCATGGATGCAGAAGATTTTGTTCCCGAAGACCCAGGGGACGGTAAGACATCTGCCAATGTTCCTTTCTGCACTGGGCAAGGGAAGACATATACCGGAAATCGCTCCGAAATTCCTGAGGCAGATGGTGCCCGTGGTATCCACTCCGCCGACCGGGGTTAAGAAGACGATGACAATCGGATATTTCACAGGATGCATGACCGACTTTGTGTTTCCCGACGTGGGCAAAAAGATTATTTCGTTATTGAACAGGAATGGAGTCGAGGTCATTGTTCCGCAAGAACAGGGTTGTTGCGGTGCACCTGTATTTCTGGGTTCAGGAGATTTTGAGACAGGGAGGAAACTGGCGGATGTGAACGCGGAAGCATTCAAGGATGTGGACTACGTGATATCCGATTGTGCGACATGCACCTCCGCTATCAAAGACTATAAAAAATATCTGGCCGACACACCTGAACGTGCCGAACGGTACGAAAAGCTGGCACTGAAAATGAAGGACATCAGCGAATTTCTGGTAGATGTATTACAATTACCTGAAGATGCGTACCGGACAGCGCCGGAAGTGAAAGGAAAGAAGGTCACATGGCACGATCCGTGTCATCTCAACAGGCATCTGGGTATAAAAGAGCAGCCCCGGAAAATATTGAAGTCACTCCGTGATATTGAATATGTTGAAATGCCCAATGCCGATGTGTGTTGCGGTATGGGGGGCACATTCAGCATCAATTATTATGATCTGTCCGGCAAGATTGCGAAGAAAAAAGTCGATGGTATTACCGGTACCGGCGCTGACATTGTGGTAACGGGATGTCCCGGATGCGAAATTCAGTTGATCGACAACCTGATCAAGCATAATAAGAATGTAAGGGTTATGCATATTATGGAACTCCTGGAATAATCAGGTTGGTGGGCTTCACAGGAATAACGTAATAAGGAGTCCTGATTTGAGTAAAGAAGAGAATAGATTAACGATTGCTAGCGATGCTGCAGGTAAGCGAATGTTCATGCTGGGCAATGAGGCAGTTGCGAGAGGAGCCATTGAGGCGGGAGTACAGATTGCTGCGGCATATCCGGGGACACCATCCAGTGAAATTATGGAAAACCTTGCTGAAGTGGCGAACTTACTCGATATGTATGTCGAATGGTCGGTAAATGAAAAAGTGGCTTTTGAAGTAGCATTGGCAGCCTCGCTGAGCGGGCTCAGGTCGCTGGTAACGATGAAACATGTCGGCCTTAACGTGGCGCATGATCCGGTTATGAGTGCCAGTTATATCGGAGCTCGTGGCGGTCTTGTTCTACTTGTAGCGGACGATCCTTCGGCATGGAGTTCTCAGAATGAACAGGATAACAGATATGTTGCCGAGCAGGGATTTATTCCGGTACTTGAGCCGTCGTCGATCCAGGAAGCAAAGGATATGATGGTAGACGCATACCGACTGTCTGAAGAGTTCCACCAGATGTTCATGGTACGTACAGTAACGCGGATAGGTCATGGCAGGGGAGATGTTGAACTGGGTGAAATTTTGCATGAGAGGCGAAAGGGTAGTTTTGAAAAAGATGCACCCTTGCTGGTACTGACACCGGCTGCGGCAAGGGTGAATAAGCCGTTGATGATACAGCGTTTTGAAACGATAAAAGAAGCAGTCAATGAGTTGCCGTACAATGTTCTAAACACTGTAAAAGGCGCAAAGACAGGCATCATAGCGTGCGGACTGTCTTATAGTTATGCAATGGAAGCAATTAGATGGCTCGGACTTAAAGACAAACTATCGGTATTGAAAATAGGAACCCCTAATCCTCTTCCGGAAAAACTTATAAAAAAACTTCTTACCTCAGTTGATCAAGTACTTGTTGTTGAAGAACTTGATCCGTTTGTTGAGCTACATGTAAAAGCTATTGCCGGTGAAGATAATATAGGCGTAAAAATTCACGGCAAGGATATGCTCACCCGGTTCGGCGAACTGTCCACGCGAAAGGTAGTGGAAGCAGTTGCAAAGCTAACGGATAGCAAGCTGCCAATAGATTTCAAAGCGATCGATGATCTTGAAAAACAGATAACGCCTATGCTTCCCAGTAGACCACCAGCGCTGTGCCCGGGTTGTCCTCACAGAGCTTCTTTTTATGCTATTAAAACGGCGGCAAAGAGGGTTGCACGGGAGCTCGGCGACAGTATCGTGCCGGTCTATCCGAGCGATATCGGATGTTATACGCTCGGTCTCAACCCTCCTCTGGAGGCAGTCGATTCTACAATTTGTATGGGAGGGAGTTTTGGAATAGCCAACGGACTGGCCCATTCAATCGATGCTCCTGTCATCGCTCATCTGGGTGATTCTACCTTCTTTCATTCAGGGATACCGCCGCTGATTAATGCTGTGTATAACCAGGCAAATATCACAATGGTTGTGCTTGATAATTCGGCAACCGCAATGACCGGATTTCAGCCTCATCCTGGTACAGGGTCAACTGCTACAGGTTCGAAAGCGCCGGCATTGAAAATTGAGGATGTTGCACGTGCATGCGGCGTGCAATTTGTAGAAATAGTCGATCCGTTTGATTTAAAAAAGGCGACTGAAACACTCGAAAAAGCGATAAGACACGAAGGCCCTTCTCTTGTTGTATCAAGAAGACTGTGTGCAATGATCGAACAAAAGGAACAAAAGAAAAGGGGAGAAAAAGCTGTCAGGTACCGGGTGGTCCCGGAGAAATGTTCCGATAAATGTGATACATGTATTGCAGTGCTCGGTTGTCCGGCAATTACACGGGACGGTACAAAGGCGTTTATAGACAGCTATACATGTACCGGATGCGGTGTTTGTGCCCAGGTTTGCCCTTATAAAGCAATAGTGCAGGAGGAGCAGACAAAATGATAAATGAATTTAACATTTCAATCGTCGGCGTAGGCGGGCAGGGCGTTATTCTTATGTCTGAATTACTGGGAGATGCCGCTATCCACGATGGTTTAAACGTAAAAGGTTCGGAAATACTGGGAATGGCAGTAAGGGGAGGTTCGGTCTCCAGCATGATACGCATCGGTAAAGATGTGTACGGACCGCTTATTCCGACAGGAAAATGCAATGTACTGGTGGGAATGGAACCTGCCGAAGCGCTGAGAAATATCTCATATCTCAACGGTTCAAGTATTGTTGTGCTCAATCTGGAGTCAGTAATACCATTCACCGTTTCACTGGGGGCAAGTAAATATCCGGATATAAAAGACATAATTGAAAAACTGTCACAGGTTGCCGGAAAAGTAATAACCCTGAATGCAAGCCAGATTGCCCGCGAAGCAGGAAGTCAACAGGCAGCGAATGTTGTAATGCTTGGAGCGCTTTTCGGTACAGACAGGATTCCTATCAGCGAGAGCACTATAAAGAAGGAAATAGGGGATAAGTTACCACCCCGTGTATTGGACCTTAATCTCAAAGCCTTTGATATGGGCAAAGAGACAATTCTGGCACAGACACAATAACATGCACTGTTTAATATTATTCTACAGTGTTGCTTTATAGTACCGCTTAATGTTTGCCGAATTTTTCCGCGGCTTTTTTGAAACCGTTAAGCGATCCTTCAAGTACTTTATCTTCTACGCAGTAAGCAATACGGAAATATCCTGGAGCACGGAACACCCCGCCGGGTACTACAAGTACATTCCAGCGCAATAATTCGTTCATAAAATCGTCTTCGCTAGGCGTAGGTATTTTGGGAAAGATGTAAAATGCTCCCTCCGGTTTAGTGACTGAATATCCCATTTCAACGAGTGCGTTGAAAATAAAGTCCCTTTTCTTCTGATACTCAGCAACAGGGACCTCTGCATTCTGGAGGAACCGCACAAGATATTGCATAAGAGAAGGAGCGTTGATGTAACCAAGGTTTCTGCTGCTGATAATAATAGCAGCTGTTAGCTCGGCATGATCATCCGATTCCGGATTGACGGCGGCGAAACCGATACGTTCACCCGCAAGCGACAGGTCTTTGGAATGGGATGTGATCATAATGCTGTTCCGGTAATGGGGGAAGATCGGAGAATACTTGAGTCCGTTATACAAAAGTTTGCGGTATGCCTCATCACTGAGCAGATAAATCTGTGTTTTAAGCTCTGCCTCCTTTTTCTGGAGCAACTGGCCGAGCTTATGTAAGAAGTCCTTTGTATACACGACGCCTGTAGGGTTATTAGGTGAATTAATTAAAACTGCCTTGGTCTTTGCTGAAATCGCTGCATCAAGCTTATCGAGGTCGGGGATGAAATTCTCGTCTGTTGGTACGACTTTTACCACACCGCCGTGGTTCTCTATATAATTATCGAATTCCCTGAAATAGGGAGAGAAAACGATTATCTCTTCCTGTGGATTCAATACAGCTTTAAATACGGAGTTAAGAGCTCCCGCTGCTCCGCATGTCATTACAATATCGCCCATCTTAAACGGGACGCCGGTATCCTTCGCAAGCTGTTCGGCAACTGCCTCCCGCGTTTCAGGGTAGCCGGCATTAACCATATATTTATGAATTCCCGGAATGGGATTTAATGCCACCTTTTTAAGTATTTCATTGAACTCTTTCGGAGGCTCTGTGATAGGGTTGCCCAGGGAGAGGTCAAATACCTTATCATTACCGTATTGAAGTTTCAAAGCATTGCCCTGTTCGAACCATTTCCTTATGGCATCGGTGGCCATTATTTCGCGTACTTTGTTAGAAATTGCCATCTGGTTTCCTTCCCGCCTTGATCGATATCATTATCACTCGTGGTAACACTTGCTGCGAGGTAGTTTCATGTACCATGCTGTTACAAGGCTATAACGGTAAATAATAATATCTCTCTGGTCTGGCGTCAAGAAAAATATACATATGGTAAGAATCACGTTCTTTTTTTTAAACCCGACCGGATAGGAACGGTTGACCGGTAGATGCAGGATACGGCTTGACAGTAGTACATTTGTTCTATTATACTGGGTATATCTGTTTTATTATTTGCAGGATAGTGAATATCGGTTCGGTACCGCGATGGGTTTTATACATCTTCACGTTCATTCGTATTATAGCTTTCTTGACGGGGCTTCTTCTATCGAGAAGCTTCTTGAAAGGGCGGCAGCACTGGATATGCCTGCTCTGGCACTTACCGACCACAATAGAATGACAGGGACGGTTAAGTTTTATGAAAAAGCAAAACGGATGGGCATCAAGCCGATACCGGGAGCAGAGATTGAACTTGAAAACGGTTCACACCTTACCCTGTTGTGCCGGGACAGGCAGGGCTATTCAAATTTGTGCAGGCTTTTGACTGCTGCGCATTTGTCAGGACGGCACGGGAGGGTGTGTGCATCGAGCGATATGCTCGATAAGTTCAGCGCCGGTCTGATAGCTCTGTCAGGATGCAGGAAAGGAGAACTTTCCGCTTTTCTTGCAAAGGGCAATACCGGAGCAGCGAGAGATGCGGCACAATTTTACCGGCATATTTTCAAGGATGGCTTTTTCATTGAACTGATACGTTATCCTTCGGAAACCGGGCCGGATATTACTCCGGCGCTCATTGCCCTCGGCAGGGAAGAGCGTATACCCGTAGTCGCTACAAACAATGTGCACTATGTGGCGATGAAAGACTACAAAATAAAAGAGTTGCTTAATGCCGTCGGGCAAAATTGTCCTATCTCGAAAAGAGCAGGGTACCGCACAGTTGAACAGTACCTCAAGACCGATGCGGAAATGCGCCATCTATTCAGAGATTGTCCTGAGGCGGTAGATATGACGGAAGAGATAGCTTCGCTGTGCACGCTGGATTTGGAACTGGGGGTTCCCCGGTTTCCTGTGTTCAAGGTACCTGACGGAGAAACTGACCGTAGCTATCTATCGCAACTGGTATTTGCCGGAGCGCTGGGAAAATATGGAGTGATCACGCCGGGCATCAAGGACCGCCTGGAATATGAACTTGACATAATATGCAAACTTGGGTTTTGTGCCTATTTTCTTGTTGTGTGGGATATAGTCCGTTGGGCGAAGGAGCAGGGGATATGGTGCCAGGCAAGGGGAAGCGCTGCAGATAGCATTGTTGTCTATTCGCTGGGCATCAGCGTTGTCGATCCTGTCGCGCACGCGCTGCTCTTTGAACGTTTCATGCATTCACAGCGGCGTGAATTGCCCGATATCGATCTGGATATCGACAGGCGGCACAGGGATGCAGTCCGGGACTATATCTACCGGAAGTATGGTGATGAGAATGTATGCTGTGTCGGAACTATTAATACTTACATGGCCCGGGGCGCTATCCGCGATGCCGGAAAAGCGTTACAGGTACCTCAGGATGTCATTGAAGATGCATGCAGCGGTATTCATTATCTGTCGGCATCAAGGCTCATGGATAAGATCGATACTCTTCCAGAACTCAGCACATGCGAGGTCTACAAAAAGAAAGAATATGCTGATTTCTTTAAGCTCTGTGTGGCGATAGACCGCTTCCCCAAGCATATGTCGGTACACCTGGGGGGACTGTTGATCGGCAATGGAGACCTGTCGGGACTGGTCCCCCTTGAGCGATCGAGCGGTGGCGATGTGATAAGCCAGTATGATAAAGACGATATAGAAAAACTGGGCATTGTGAAAATGGACCTCCTGGCATTGCCGACTATCACGGTCATTGAAGATACGCTCGCGTCCGTTAAGAACAGGTATGGCACTGCGATTGACATCGGGAAAATACCCGATGACGATCCGGGTGTTTTTGCCATGCTCAGAGACGGGAAGGCTATCGGCACGTTTCAACTGGAATCACCGGCACAACGAGAAATGGCAGGCAGGCTTCTTCCCCGGTGTTTTGAGGATATCATCATTTCGATCTCTCTGGTCAGACCCGGTCCCCTCAAGTCGAATATGGACAAATCGTACCTGTTGCGAAGACGCGGGGCCGAGCAGGTGACCTACCTTCATCCACGGCTTAAGAATGCCCTGCACGAGACCTCGGGGGTGATATTGTATCAGGAGCAGGTCTTGAAGGTTGCCCATGACCTGGCGGGAATGAGTTATGCTGAGGCAGACGGCTTCAGGCGGGCGATGACGCATGATCGCACGAGGGCCGAGATGGAGAAAATGCGGGATGAGTTTATTTCCTGTGCATTAAAGAGCGGGGTACCCGGGCCTGTCGCGGAAGAAGTCTTTGAACAGCTCGCTGCGTTTGCTGCATACGGGTTCTGCAAGGCCCATGCGGTCACGTATGCAGATCTTGCTTATAAGACACTGTGGCTAAAATACCATTATCCCGCGGAGTTTTTTGCTGCGTTGCTTTCAAATCAGCCTATGGGCTATTATCCTGTCCGGGTGCTCCTCGATGATGCAAAACGGTTCGGGGTCGGGATACTTCCTGTTGATGTGAACAGGTCGTGCGCGCAATATACCGTTGAGAACGGCCGGATCAGGGTAGGCCTTTTGCAGTTGAAGGGAATATCGGGTAAAACGGTGGAGTCGATAATCTCGGAGCGTGCCAAACATGAGTTCGACTCGGTCGATGATTTTATTCTCCGGACGCGTGCCCCTCGGAATGTGGTGGAGAACCTGATAAATGTCGGTGCTTTCGATTCCATACAGGAAAATGTGCTTACGGATGAAGCGCTCCGGCTCTACGGACCGGGTGGAAGACAGGGGCTTCTCCTGGTTTGCGATCCATTGAAACGGGCACCGGATCGATTTATCGGTCGCGGGTGTGGAAAAGCGGATATACTTGCCCAATGGGACCTTCTGTCGTTCAGCATGGCCGGGCATCCACTGGACTTTTATTATCACGATGGAGGGTTTACCAGGATAAAAGACATACGGTTTGCGGCTACGGGAAGCAACATTACAATTATAGGATCGGTGGTCCGCTACCAGACCCCGCCCACGCGAAACGGAAACAGAGTGGTATACGTGATAATGGAAGACGGCACGGGAGTAGCCGATATAACGGTGTTCGGCGATGTCCAGGAGAAATGCGGCCATGTTTTGTTTCGTACCGGGTGGCTTATGGTAAAAGGAAAAATTCAAAGGCGGGGTCCCAAAGCAGTTTCAATTATTGCCGATTCTCTTTCCCCGCTTTTAATAGAGATGCGTACTGCGCGGGGTAATGCTGTAGACGGTGGCACTTAACATAAAGTATTATTATGAGTCTGCGGCTTTTATTGGAAAAGCAGGGTAGCTTTTCTATGTTCCACATTCCTTCTTATCAACTGCAATGCTGTCTATGGTACAATCGCATAATATTATTGAGACACTGTAGGAATTGTGACTCATATAATCGGACATGTACAGTAATTTTGAATAATCGCACTGTACCAGCTATAATCTTCATTTGAATCAGGAGGCTTTCTTGCTAAAAAATTTCAGTTGTGGAGAGCTAACAAAGGAAAATATCGGAGCTACCGTGACGCTCGCCGGCTGGGTGCACAGGCGGCGGGACCACGGCGGCCTTGTTTTTATCGATTTGCGTGATGTCAGAGGGATCACGCAACTGGTCTTTAACCCCGAAATTAATCAACAGGCTCATGCACTTGCCTATGAATTGCGGACAGAATATGTGGTCAGGGTGACCGGTGAAGTTTCTCAACGTCCTGAAGGCACTGAGAATAGAAACCTCTCTACCGGCGATATAGAGGTGCTGGTCCGTGAAGCGGAAATACTGAATACATCGAAAACTCCTCCTTTTTACATCAACGAGGATGTTGAAGTCGATGAAAACCTTCTTCTTAAATACCGTTATCTCTATCTCAGACGTCCTCGAATGAAAGATAATATCATTCTTCGTCATAAAGTCGTGAAATGCATGCGTGATTTTCTCGATGCGAGAGGATTTATCGAGATAGAGACTCCGATCTTGATGAAGAGTACACCGGAAGGTGCGCGGGACTATGTCGTCCCCAGCCGAGTGCAACCCGGCAAGTTTTATGCACTTCCGCAGTCTCCCCAGCAGCTTAAGCAGCTTTTGATGGTTGCGGGATTTGAAAAGTATTATCAGGTCGCCCGGTGTTTTCGGGATGAGGATACAAGGGCGGACCGACAGCCGGAATTTTCGCAACTCGATATAGAAATGAGCTTTGTCGAAGAGGAAGACATATTAGCTCTCCTTGAAGATATGTTTGTTACTATTGTAGAAACAGTAAAGCCGGAAATGCGTCTGTTGAAGCCGTTTCCACGGCTCAAATATCAGGATGCTATGGAGAGATACGGTACGGATAAACCGGATATCCGGTACGGGATGGAGATAAAAGACCTTTCAGATATCGTCGCCTCATCGGAGTTTGCGGTATTTCGCTCTGTAATCGATAACGGCGGCAGAGTGAGGGGAATATGTTTATCCGGTTGTTACGCTTATTCAAAGAAACAGATCGAGGAATTGACAGGGCTGGCGCGAAATCTCGGTGCTAAAGGCTTGGTAACGATGGCAATCGCACCGGAGTCCGGGAACGACCTCGAAAATTTATCTGCAGAGACGGTGAGATCCGTAGCTGCAAAACATCTGACTATCGAACAGATGAAAGAGATAGCCAGTAGATTCGAGGCGAAGGCAGGCGATCTTCTTCTCGTTGTTGGCGGAGACAATGTCATGGTGAACCGCGTACTGGATGGGTTAAGACAGGAGATGGCGGCGCGATTGAAACTGGCAGACCCGAATTTGCTGGCGTTTTCATTCATTGTCGATTTCCCGCTATTCGATTGGAATGTAGAGGAAGCACGGTGGGATTCTATGCATCATCCGTTTACCGCTCCATATGAAGAAGATATACCGTTGCTACAGACCGACATTGCAAATGTAAGAGCCCGGCATTATGACATCGTGTGTAACGGAATTGAATTATCGAGCGGAAGTATCAGGATAAATAAACGGGAGCTTCAGGAAAACATATTCCGGATATTAGGATATTCCATAGAACAGGCTTCAGCACAGTTCGAACAGCTTATGGAAGCGTTTGAATATGGTGCTCCGCCTCATGGCGGTATCGCTCCCGGGATAGACCGTTTTGTTATGATATTGACAGGAGAAAAAACAATACGTGAGGTTATTGCTTTCCCCAAGAACCAGAATGCAGTAGATGTACTCTTTGACGCTCCGTCTGTTTTATCTGCTGCACAAATGGATGAACTGCATTTAAAAGTTGTTGGCGATGAGGCTGCTCAGGATTAAATTAGTACAGAAGTATACAATTTAAATGTTATAATAAAAATAAACATTATCAAATGGATGGGAATTTAGTTATATGAAGATCACTGCAGAAAAACTTGAAAACAGCCAGATAGCACTGAACATCGAAATAGAAGATGGGGAACAGGATGAATATGAGAAGAAAGCTTATAACCATCTGGTTGGTAAGGTGAGAATCCCAGGATTTAGAAAAGGAAAAACACCGCGGTCAGTGCTGGAACGTCATATCGGGAAAGAGGCCTTTCTTGAAGAGACTCTGGAATTTCTTATTCCGGAAGTATACAAGAAGGCACTGGAAGAACAAAATATCGACCCGATAGCACGTCCCGAAATTGAGCTGATACAAAATGAACCCGTAATATTCAAAGCCATAGTGCCTTTAAAACCTGAAGTGAAACTGGGGGACTATCAGAGTATCAGGCTGGAACAGGAAAAGGTTGAAGTGTCCGATGAGGATGTGACGAAAGCAATTGATAGCTTGAGGAAACAACAGGCGACTTTGCTCCCGGTAGAACGGCCGGTGGCTATGGGAGATGTCATCACTATGGATGTGGAAGGTGAAAGCGAGGAGCAAAAATTTCCGCCTTCGAAAGACTACGTATATGAACTAAGTGAAGAGTCACAGACATTGTTACCCGGATTTGCCGACAAGCTACTGGGCATGGAAAAAGGAACGACGAATACTTTTTCTCTGTCCTATCCGGATGACTACGAAGTGCAGGAACTGGCAGGCAAGGTATTTGCCTTTAATGTCACGCTAAACGAAATCAAAGAAAAACAATTACCGGAACTCGATGATGAGTTTGCTAAAGCAGTTGGAAGTGAAGATATTGCGTCGTTGAAGAACCAGATATTTGAAAATATTAAAACAAGAGCGGAAGCGACGAAGAAAATGGAATTCGAACAAAAATTGGTTGATGCAGCTGTCGAACAAAGTGAGGTAATATATCCTCCTGTACTTGTGGAGAACGAAATTGATCATATGCTGGAAGAGGAGGGTCGAAGGTTCAAAGACGGTGTAAAAGGACTGGAAGACTATCTTTCGAGCATAAACCATACCATGGAAGAACATCGTGAAGAATTGAGGCCGGTTGCTGAAAAGAGAATTATTCGATCTCTTGTCTTGACTGAGATAGCAGAGAAAGATGAAGTGAAAGTGGAAGATAGTGAGATTGATGAAGAAATAGAAAAAATGGTCAAAGATGCCGGCGAGCAAGCCGACAATATGCGTACCTTTTTTAACCAGCCTCAATCACGACAATCTATCCAGCAATATCTGCTGGGCCGTAACACAATTGACAGATTAGCAAAGATAGCAAATGGAGAGGAAAAATCCGAATAATAAATTGAAGGAGATGAACCGATGGTGAATGAATTCGAAAATATTATACCAATGGTAATCGAGAGCGGTGTGAGAGGCGAAAGGGCTTTTGATATTTATTCGCTGCTTTTGAAAGAAAGGATCGTATTTTTAGGAACACCAATAAACGATCAGGTGGCCAATCTAATCGTTGCACAATTGCTCTATCTGGCCAGAGAAGATCCTGATAAAGATATCAACCTCTATATTCATTGTCCGGGGGGCGTAATAAGTGCCGGTCTGGCTATTTACGATACAATGCAGATTATAAAGCCCGATGTATCGACTATATGTGTGGGCATGGCTGCCAGTATGGGAACCGTGATTCTCTGTGCAGGTGCAAAGGGTAAACGTTATTCCTTGCCGAACTCTACGATACATCTACACCAGGCTGTTGGAGGTGCTCAGGGACAGGCGGCGGATATCGAGATCGCGGCGCGTGAGATTATGAGGTTACAGGATATGATCCGTAATATCATCGTCAAACATACGGGACAGCCTATGGAGAAAATTATCCATGACACGGACAGGGACTTTTATCTGAATGCCGAGCAGGCTGTAGAGTATCATATCGTTGATGAAATCCTTTCTGCTCCTCAAGAAACAGAAAAGAAATAGAAGTCAAGAATTTGTTGTCCTGTCGATTAATAATTGTCTTTGACGTAAGACGACAGTAGAATAAACGTTAATAATGAGCGGCTTAACATTTTGTAAAATGTTAAGCCGCTTTTTTTTGATAGAAAGTATTTCTGAGTACGTTGTGTATATAATTTTAGAATTTACAGTTTACTTACGAGGTGCTATAAAGAGGAAACACCGTGGAATAAAAAACAGTTTATTCTATAGCGAAATCATTTTGTTTATCTCATCGCTGAGGTCATAGCCTTTAATAGGATTTCCCTGTTTGTCCAGGATCCTACCTGATTCGATGCGAACGTCGCCTTTACACAACGTCTGTAAAGTTGCTACGATAAGCGGAAGTTCTCTTGCAAGCCCGTATTTGCGGATAAGTTTAAACAGTTCGTTGTTTTCTCCCTGTTCACGCTTAATGGATTCCACAGGATGATTTTCCAGCTCTTTCCAATATTTATCAAACTCGCCGCCTGTTATAGAGTAAGTACAATAAGTGACAACAGGGCCTCTATCAAGCTCCGGAGTTGCTAGGTGTATCATAACCCCGGACTGTCTTGACTGGTTCTTCATAAGATCCCATATTACTTCCTGCCAGGTGCCCTTGGGACCGTCCGGAGTTGCGGGATGCAGATTAATCATCTTATAACGCTCACACATTTCGTCTCCTGCAATGAGCATATATCCGGCGAGGACGCAGATATCGACGGTATAGTTCTGAAAGAGTTTCATAACCTCTCTATCGAATGCAACACGGCGTTGTTCGATTGTCTGTGTATCGTGAACACCCGATTTTGTTATTCTATTCTTGAATTCTTGAGAGGAATAACAGATGAGAGGAATATTATAGTCACGAACCTGGCTGAAGAAGATATCAGTTTGAGGACTTTCACCGGACGCCCTGTTGCAGAAAACGAACTCTATTTTCCCGTCTATTTCACCGCGTTGAATATAGCTATTGACTACTTCGAGCAGTTGCCGGGAACCGGGACCTCTGCCTGTTGAAAACCAGCCTATCCGTAACAAAACACACCTCCCTATTCATACATTGTTTTGTCTGAATTTATTCACTGTGCTCGTAAAGTGAACTAGAGGACTAGATTTACGGCCGACAATCCGGCCTTGTCGTAACGATTCAATGAATTCGTTTTTAGTCTCGAATCCCTGTAATTTGACATACGCATGACCGATTTCCTGGGGGGTATGTGCATCGCTTCCGGCGCTTTTCAATGTGCCGTACCGGTCGGCAAGCTGGTTTGCGCGCAGTTCGTTGCCGGGGGTCAGGCTGCGCGAATTATATACTTCGATAATATCGACTGAAGGCATTACCTTCTTCAGGCCTTTTGCCTTGAATGCCGATAGCCTCACTCTGTCGAACGGGTGCGGGATACAGAGAAGACCTCCCTGGTCTTTTATGCATTTTACAGTTTCTTCGAGGGAAAGATGATTTGGTACTTCCTCTTCGAGAAACAACCCCATTACTTCACCATAAGGCGTCATAATCTCTTCAGCAACAATTACATAAAAAGGAGCCATAGATTTTAGTTTGATCGCTCCTCTTATTGTACCGTGATCGGCGATGGCCACACAGTTAATGCCGGACTGAAGACACTGTTCGATTACCTGATCGAGAGTCGTCGCACTGTCATTTGAATATTCGGTATGGACATGGAGATCAGCATGAATCAATCGTCTATCCTGTCCGTTCCAGATATTCCCCGGTGCGTGTATCGACTTTTATTTTATCCCCGGTGTTGATGAAAAACGGGACCTGTATGGTGATTCCCGTCTCCATTACTGCAGGTTTGCTTCCTGCTGATGCCGTATTTCCTTTAAAACCCGGTCCGGTTTCTGCTATTTCCAGTTCCACAAAGGTAGGTAGTTCAACACCAATGGTCTCATTTTCATGGATAACCAGTTCCAGATTTGTTCCTTCTTTCAAATAGCCTAAAATATCTCCGATTTTTTCTGTATCCAGCGTCATCTGGTCAAACGTTTCCGTATCCATAAAATAGTAGAGGTCGCCATCGTTGTAAAGGTATTGTACCGGCCTGTGGTCGAGAAATGCCCTTTGAAATTTCTCGCTTGCCTGGAAAGAACGTTCTGTATTGTGTCCGGCGCGGATATCCCGTAATCTTAACCTTATTTGTGCCGATCCCCTCCCGACTTTAATATGCTGGTAATCAAGTACCTGGAACAAAATACCGTCCAGCACAATTGTAATCCCTTTTTTAAGTTCTCCGGCGTCGATCATTTGTTGCTATATCCTCCTGGTGTATTGCTATTTATTTGCTCGCGTCAGCGATAGAATTTTACCATTATTGAACATCACTGTATCTTCAATCCTCACTCCTCCCCATTCCGGAATATATATTCCCGGTTCTATAGTGAAAACCATTTCCTCTGAAAGTACATCTGTTGATCGCGGCCCGAGCCTCGGAGCTTCATGGACGTTTAAACCGACACCATGTCCGAGACCATGGCCGAAATTTTCATCGTATCCCGCTTTTTCAATTACAGTACGTGCAAAAAGGTCTGCATCATGTCCACTTGCTCCAGGGACGATTAAATTGATCGCAGCGAGCTGGGCTGCTAATACAATACCATATATTTTTACGTACATGGAATCATTTTCATTGATGCAATATGTACGTGTTATGTCGCTGCAATAACCGTTTGTTCTGGCACCCATATCGATAACAATGGGATCACTTTCCTGTATGGTGCGTTCAGTCGGCTGCGCATGCGGAAGTGCTGAATTCGGGCCGGAGGCGACAATAATCTCAAATGGTATGGCCTGGCTTCCTTCTTCCCTTAGATATTTCTCCAGTTCCCATGCAATATACCGCTCAGTTTTCCCGACCTCAATAATAGATTGAGCGTGTTTCATTGTGGCATCGGCAATTTGTGCTGCTCTTAATATATAAGCGATTTCTTCTCTGTCCTTGATCGAGCGAAGCGATTCTACTACATTGGCAGTGGAAATTAGATTTGCCTTGCATTTTCCTTCAGCCAGCGAATCCCGCAATTTTTGAAAGGAAGCAAAAGAAATATCCGAAGCTTCGAATCCAAGCTTCGTGATACCAAGTCCGGATACCATATCAGGCAACCAGCTTTGTAGCTCCCCTTTAATGTGAATTACTTCAAATTCCGGCGCTTCTTTTTTTGCCTGTATTGTGTAACGGGAATCAACCGCAATACATGCTGATTTTTCTGAGATAATAAGCCAGCCGTCCGAACCTTTGAATCCAGAAAGATATGTTCGGTTCTCCGGTCGCGAAATGAGAATTCCGTCAATATTTAACTGTTCGAATTGCTGACGCAAATTGTTGATACGTTCTATTGCCAACTTTATTCCTTTAATTCAGCTATCAGGGTTCTCAATGCAGCAATATATCCGCGCCAGCCGAGACCGGTGACTTGCCCTTTTGTTACAGGTGAAATAACTGAATTTGCTCTCCAGTTCTCACGGGCATAAATATTGGATAGATGTACTTCAATAACCGGTAATCCGGCATCTACGAGCGCATCTCTTAAAGAAAGACCGTAATGAGTCAGTGCGCCCGGATTAATTATTATTCCGTTGGCTTTATTAGAATGCTCTTGAATGTAGTCTACAAGGTCCCCCTCACTATTGGATTGAAACACTATGATTTCTGCATTCAAACTCTCGGCTTCTTTTTGTAAAAGAGCGATAATCTCATCCATGGTTTTATTACCGTAGACGGTTTTATCACGTTTACCCAGTGCGTTTAAATTCGGCCCGTTAATGACTAATATTTTCATCACTACACTTCCATTTTATCATTTTCCGGTAGCTTTTCCTTATGGTCACAACTCAGACATTTTGCCAGGCTCTTTCTATAGCTTACCATAACACCGCCGCATTCCGGACATTGTTTTGGAAGAGGTTTGCTGTTTGAGATAAATTTGCATTCCGGATAGCGGCTGCACCCATAAAAGCGTCGTTTCTTTTTATTGACCCTTTCAATCAGTTCTCCGTTTTCACCTTTTTCTTTACAGTAAGGACAGGGTATCCCTGTTTTCACTACTAAAGGCATAGTCTGTTTGCAATCAGGATACCCGCTGCATGCAAGAAATCTACCGAATCTGCCTGTTTTTATTACCATAGGTTTTCCGCATGCTGGACAAACCTCTCCGCTCTCTTTGGCGGGGATTTTTATTCTTTCTATCGTGGTAAATGCACTGGAAATTTTTTCATCAAACGGGAAATAGAACCCTTTTAAAACGGTTCTCCAGTCTTTTTTGCCCTGCGCAATATTGTCGAGGTCTTTTTCAAGTTTGGCGGTAAAACTGAGATCGACAATTTTCGGGAAATGCTCGACAAGGAGGTCGTTCACTATTATGCCCATTTCGTCAGGATAAAAACGGCCGGACTTTTTATTAATATAGTTTCTTTCCTGAATGGTAGACAATATAGGCGCATACGTACTGGGACGCCCGATGCCTTTTTGCTCGAGTGCTTTTATCAATGTTGCTTCAGTATATCTGGGAGGTGGTTGAGTGAATAGCTGTTCTGTAAAAAGTTGAATAAGAGATAAAGCATCGTTTGTTTTCAGCCGGTGAAGAACAAGCCCTTTTTGTTTCTCTTTTGCTCCATCTCCTTTTTCGTTAACCGAGGTGTTATCTTCATCAGCTTCTTCAGTATAGAGAGACATGAATCCGTTGAAAATTGCTACGGAGCTCGTGGCTCTGAATAGGTATTCTTTGTGCATTGACTTGTTCAAAGCAATGATTTCCACGGTAATATTCTCGTAACGTGCAGCCGCCATCTGGCTCGCAACCATACGTTTCCAGATAAGTTCATATAGTTTGAACTGCTGTGTATCGAGATAAGAGCGGATTTGCTCAGGTTCACGATAAATTTTTGTAGGACGAATAGCCTCATGACCTTCCTGGGCGAATTTGCCTTTCTGCGTGAACGATCGTGCCTGAGGAGGCAGGAAGTCATCACCAAACTTGCCCTTTATATAATCTCGCGTCTCGGAGATAGCGGAAGGAGCAACGTGTATTGAATCCGTGCGCATGTAGGTAATAAGGCCTACCGAGCCTTCTGCTCCAAGAGATATACCCTCATATAACTGCTGTGCGATGACCATTGTCCTTTTTGCAGTAAACCTCAATTTACGCCAGGCTTCCTGCTGTAGTGTACTTGTGATGAACGGTGGTGATGGTTGGCGAGGCGCTTCTTTAATCTGAATACCAGATACGTTGTAATCCGCCTGTTGAAGCTCAGTCTCTAATTTTGTTGCGTCGGTCTCATTGGAAATTTCGATTTTTGATCCATCCGGTTTGCCTGCAAATTGAGCACGAAATACTTCATTTTTCTTTTGTGAAGTTATTTTTGAAAGCTCGGCTTCAATAGTCCAGTATTCGACCGGAACGAAATTCTGTATATCACGTTCCCTGTCGACGATAATTCTAACCGCTGCAGACTGGACTCTTCCTGCGGAAAGGCCACGCTGGATCTTTTTCCAGAGAAGAGGGCTCAGTTTATATCCGACAAGTCTATCAAGAATACGGCGAGCTTGTTGAGCGTTGACCAGGTTCATATCTATATCGCGTGGATGTTCAAAAGCATGCTTTACTGCTTCTTTTGTAATTTCATTAAAGGATACTCTGTAAAAAGGTAATTTGTTATTGTTCCGATCAATGGCTTCAACCAGATGCCATGAGATTGCCTCGCCCTCACGGTCCGGATCTGTGGCCAGATATACGGCGGATGCATCGTTGATTGAATCCTTTATTTCCTTTATAACTTTTCTTCTTTGCACCGGTATCACGTATCTCGGTGTAAAATCGTTCTCAACATCGATTCCGAGATTACCCTTTGGAAGGTCCCGTATATGCCCTACCGTTGCTTTGATAGAATAAGCGCTGCCCAGTATTTTACTGAGTGTTTTTGTTTTTGCCGGCGATTCAACGATAACGAGTTTTTTAGTCATTAATAATTCCTGGTTAGTATAATAATTATCAATTCTTCGATGAGATATAATTCATGTACCCAATCTGTTTAACAATACCTTTAAGTTCCATCATAGTCAATACACTGCTCACCGTTGAAATGTCGAGTCCGCACTGTCTGCATATTTCATCTATATGCCTTGGCTCACTACCGATACTTTTAAATAACAAAAACTCGGTTTCATCGGATGGCAGTAGTTCTTTCATTTCGAGTTGTTGCGCAACAACGGCAAGATTGAGCTCTTCAAGGATATCTACATGGTTTCTCACAAGCTTTGCTCCCTGCTGTAAAAGCCAGTTCGTTCCCTTGCTTGCAGGTGAAAGTATGCTACCGGGTACAGCAAAAACCTCACGATTTTGTGCAAGGGCCTGTTCGGCGGTTATCAAAGCTCCGCTTCTTTCACCGGCTTCAATCACGAGTACACCCGGGCTGATTCCGCTCATTATCCGGTTACGCCGGGGAAAATGCTCGGCTTTCGGTTTGGTACCCAGAGGATATTCGCTTATTAAAGCACCGCGATCGATAATAGCCCGTGCAAGGCGAGCATTTTCGGCTGGATAGACCATATCCAGGCCTGAAGCAAAAACGGCTATTGTTCTCCCTTCTGCTTCGAGTGCTGTCCGGTGGGCAATCGAATCTATACCTTTTGCCAGTCCACTGACGATAGTTATATTGCATCGGACGAGGTCCTTGACCATATCTTCTGTTACCTGCCGCCCGTAAAGAGTTGAATGCCTGGTGCCGACGATAGCCAGACAATAATCGTCTTCAGGTTTTATTGTTCCTCTTATATATAAAACCGGTGGATAGTCATAGATTTCCCTTAAACGATGCGGATAATCAGGAGAATTGTACGGGACCGCTTTCACCTGGTATTTGTCCATTTTAGCCATTTCAGCATCAAGGTCTATATGAGGCCTTGAGTTGATAATGCTGGACACTGACCTGGAATCAAGTCCAGCTTGTTTGAGATCTGATGACGATGCAACCCACGCATCTTCAAGGCGAGGAAAATAGTTTTCAATGAGGGCCGATTTAACTCGCCCGATTCCCGGTATTTTTGAAAACCCTATACGGTATTTTATTTCACTATCGTTTATCATTACGTTCGAAACATTCTAGCACAGCCTGTAAAAATTGGACAACAAATTCAAGTCATAGGTATTGTTATCCTATAGCGTAATCGATTTATTAGACTAAGACAAAGATATAAACAGGATTGAATTAATAACATTATCGGGGAAAATGGAGTATATATATTTAAAAAACTATTTTTCTAAGCTAATACGTTCCTGTAAATGTTTCATTTCCTTTTGTGTCGCTTGATATCCAATTTTTATCGCTTCTTTACTTTTATGAAAATCAAATGGTTGGATTTGACTTACATCAGGATTGATAATAATATCGGCATCAAGTATTTTTTTATTTGTGATTTCACGTTCCATTATTTGAAGCGATTGTATTAATGTATCAAAGATATTAGGTATTCCGGACGTATCGTATTCGGACGGAGGAGTAATTAATTTTCTTTTATCCGGATCAACGAGCACGTTTACAGCGATTGTTACTCTTGTTTTTTTTTGTTTTAAAATGTCGATTGGTACAGGGTTAATTGTGCCGCCATCCACAAGACATATGCCATCTCTTATTATCGGAACGAAAATACCCGGTATCGAAATACTTGCCCTTACGGCACTGACTACACGGCCTTCATGAATAACGATTTCCTTTCCTGTTTTTACATCGGTGGCTACAACGTAGAGTGGTATGGCAAGGTCTTTAAACTCGATATCTCCAAGTAATGAATAGAGGAGCTTTTCTATACGTTTACCATTAATAAGCCCCTTTTTAAGTGCATTCAAGCTGGGGTCAAGTAATCGGGCTACCTGCCGCCAGTCGGTCCTGAGTGCGGTTCTCTCAATTTCCGATATGTCGCCTGCTTTCGCAAAACAAGAAGCAACAAGTGCCCCCATACTTGTTCCGGAAATAAGGTCAAGAGAGATATTTGCTTCTGATAGTGCCTTGAGCACACCTATATGTGCAAGGCCTCTGGCAGCGCCGCTGCCCAGGGCAATGCCGATATAAGGATTTGAGTGTTTGAAGAATCGCATCATTTTTTATTATAGATGTGATCTGACTCAATATTATACCTGGCGGAGAGGGTGGGATTCGAACCCACGGTCGCCAAGGCGACACGCGCTCTCCAGGCGCGCCTGATCGTCCACTCCAGCACCTCTCCATAAAATGGCGGAGAGGGTGGGATTCGAACCCACGAGGCTTATCGCCCACCGCTTTTCGAGAGCGGCACCATCAACCACTCGGTCACCTCTCCGCACCATGGCATTATAACATGCTCGATGCTCTTACTGAAACCGCGTTATTTTACCGTGTTGAAGTCGTTTTTTAAAAGTGCTATAATCTGGGGCGTTTGGATTTTTATATGTGCTTCTTAACGATTGATTGGATTTTAGCCTCTAAAATTGCAGGTTTTGGATTCCTCACAGTTTTCATGGTTCTCGCAATATTGTCTGTTGCTGTCTGGGTTGTTAGTGTGATTATGTATAAGACAATAGGAAAAAATAAAGCGGAGGAGAATAAACCGAAAGAAGAGAAAGCATAATGGAGCTATTGCAAACAGGTTTCACTGATATTTATTGGGGCCACATAGTTATGTGGCTTATTGCGTTTTTATTCATCTATTTGGGAATCGGAAAAAAAATGGAGCCGCTTTTGCTTGTTCCCATCGGCTTCGGTATGCTTCTTGTCAATTTACCGTTGGGTGGTGTGTTTGATTATGCAAACGGGGTCCCCGAGGGTATACTTGCGAAAATATTCACCTATTTAATCGCAGGTGAAATGATTCCCCCGCTGATCTTTCTTGGTCTTGGTGCGATGACCGATTTCGGACCGGTAATTGCCAATCCAAAGACACTGCTTCTCGGAGCAGCAGCTCAGTTCGGAGTATATTTTGTATTTTTTATTGCACTTCTCTTCGGTTTCAGTATTGATGAGGCTTGTTCGATCGGCATTATAGGTGGTGCGGATGGTCCGACAAGTATTTATTTGTCTGCCAAGCTGGCTCCTCATTTGCTCGGGCCTATCGCGGTAGCGGCTTATTCATATATGGCGCTGGTACCAATTATTCAACCACCTATCATTAAATTGCTGACCTCGAAAAAAGAACGTGCTATTTATATGAAACCGCAGTTAAGGCCCGTTTCCAAGAAAGAGAAGATACTCTTTCCTCTCGTTGCAACGATTGTAATTATATTACTTGTACCAAAGTCAGCTCCTTTGATGGGTATGTTCATGTTCGGAAATTTGCTTATGGTCAGTGGAGTGACCGATAGACTGGCAAAGACCGCTTCTGAATCATTTATGGATGTATTGACAATACTTCTTGGTGTAGCCGTAGGCGCATCAATGCCGGCTCATTTATTCCTTCTACCGCAAACTCTGTTTATATTCTTCCTTGGAATTTTGGCGTTCGCAATTTCCACCGCGGGAGGAACTTTACTTGGAAAACTGATGAACTTCATTTCAAAAGAACCTATTAATCCTATGATCGGCGCTGCCGGTGTATCTGCGGTGCCAATGTCTGCTCGTGTGGTCCAGAAAATGGGACAAAAGGCAAATCCGAGAAACTATCTCCTTATGCACGCTATGGGCCCCAATGTTGCCGGTGTGATAGGCACAGCAGTTGCTGCAGGCGTATTCCTGGGTATGCTGAGTTAAATTTTCTCCAATTTTCTTACCGGGCCCTGGTACATATCTTTTTTTTAAGCGTTTCTTAATTATATTTTGCGGTTTCATGTACTTTACATTCATTTTTCTTTTGTTTTTAGTACCTCTATTTTAATTATCTTCCGTAATTAGATATAATAAAGTGTCTATTAGCCCCTGTAGCTCAGGGGATAGAGCGCCGGCCTCCGGAGCCGGATGCGAGGGTTCGAGTCCCTCCAGGGGTACGTCGTGAGAAGCCCGGTTTAATAAAACAAATAAAAAATTGGAGTGATCTATATATGGATGGAAATCGACCTGTAGAAATAAGATGGCATGGACGTGGAGGGCAAGGAGCAGTCACTTCGGCGGAGTTGCTGGCATTATCAGCAATAGAAGAGGGTAAATATGCGCAGGCAATGCCGAGTTTCGGACCGGAGAGACGGGGAGCACCTGTACTGGCTTTTACTCGTGTAGACAGTAAAGGGCATGTGCGTATAAGATCAGGAATTGTACAACCTGATATCGTTGTAGTGCTGGACCCGGGACTGATTGAAATTGTTGATGTTACTGCCGGATTGAAAGACGGCGGAACAATCGTATTGAATACAACGAAAAGTATGGAACAAATTAAAAAGGAATTTGATGGACCCTGGAAATTAGCCGTTATCAATGCTACGGCAATAGCAAAAGAATTATTGGGCGTTGCTATTGTAAATACAACAATGCTGGGAGCATTGATTAAGGCTACAGGTATAGTGCAATTGAAATCTGTCGAAGCTCCGCTTATGGAGCGTTTTGGCGGGAGAGGTAAAAATAATATTGCAGCGTGTCAAAAAGCTTATGATGAAGTTGTCATAGCAGAACCGGTGATGACTGCGAAGAGTACCAGAAAACCGGTCCCTACTGAATTTGTTCCAACGTTAAAGGATATGTTACCCGGAACTGTTGTTATCGAACCAGGCAGTGCAAAAAGTTACAAATCGGGTGATTGGAAATCGCAGCATCCGGAATTTGAATATGAGAAATGTAATAAATGTGGTCTATGTTACATATTCTGTCCGGAAGGATGCATTACGCAAAAAGACGATGGATTTTTCGAAGCGAACATGTTCTATTGTAAAGGTTGTGGAATTTGTGCCAGAGAATGTCCAAAAGATGTGATAACAATGATTGAGGAGTCATAATTATGGAAAGAGTTGGTATGGAAGGATCTTTTGCAATAGCGGAGGCTGTTAAACTGGCCAATGCGGATGTTATTGCAGCATATCCTATTACACCACAAACGCATATTGTCGAAAAATTAGCAGCAATGGTTGCTGACGGTGATCTGGATGCCGATTACATACCGGTAGAATCGGAGCATTCTGCGATGAGTGCATGCCTGGGATCGGCGGCAGTAGGTGCAAGGACTTTCACGGCGACTGCCGGACAGGGTCTTGAACTCATGCATGAGGTATTATATGTCGCTTCGGGATCGCGTTTGCCCATAGTAATGTCCGTATGTAATAGAGCGCTGTCAGGTCCTCTGAGTATATGGGGCGATCATTCCGATGCAATGGCAGTAAGAGATGTAGGCTGGATTCAGATGTTTACTGAAAATGTACAGCAGGCATTTGATCTGGTACTCTGTGCTTTCCGCATCGCGGAAGATAGAAAAGTGTTGTTTCCTACGATGGTACATATCGATGGTTTTCATCTTTCCCATGTGATTGAATCTTTGTACCTGTTGGACAAACAGACAGTAGATAAATTTTTATTGCCGAATGATTATCCCTATACGCTAAATCCGAAACGGCCTGTCACTATCGGTGCCTTCGCTCCGCCTAATGTATATACGGAAGCAAAGAAAATGGAAGATGATGACCTGAAAGCTTCCAAAGAAGTGATTACAAAGGTCTGGAAAGAATATGGCGATATAACCGGACGGTATTACTCTCCGGTTGAAGAATACAAGACCGACGATGCGGACATTTTATTGATCACCATGGGCAGTTTTAGTGAAACGGCTATGATTGCAATCGATGACATGCGAAATAACGGCATAAAAGTAGGACTGGTTCGTATTAGATTGTGGCGTCCGTTTCCTTATAAAGAACTGAGAAATATCCTGACCAAAAGCAAGACAGTTATCGTGCTTGACCGGGCTATATCTTTCGGTGCTTTAACCGGTCCGGTATGTGCCGAGGTACAGGCGGCACTTTATCCTCTTGCAAACAAACCTAAAGTCGTAGGTGTTGTAGGAGGACTTGGCGGTAGAGATATATCAGCTGAATCTTTTGAAAATATCATTCGACTCGGTATGAAAAAGTCGAGTACAGAAGAAGTGAATGAGCTTGAGATAATTGAGGTGAGGCTATAATGAATAGTACAGTAAGTATAGGAAAACAAACTGTTGATGCAAAAGAATATCTGGCACCGGGACATCGTGCTTGCTTAGGATGTGGTGAAGAACTGGCGGTCAGATTAGTAAGTAAAGCGCTTGGAAGCAATGTAATAATTGTGAATGCAACTGGATGTAGTGAAATCGTTGCATCGCAATATCCATATACATCTTTTGAGGTACCCTGGATTCATACACTATTCGAAAATGCATCTGCTGTCGCATCCGGCATTGAAGTAGGTATAAAGTCGCTGCAAAGAAAAGGAAGATATAGTGAGAATCCTAAAGTAGTAGCAATGGGGGGTGACGGTGCGACGGCTGATATCGGTTTACAGTCACTTTCGGGCGCGCTTGAAAGAGGTAATAACTTTTTATATATATGTTTCGATAATGAGGCATATATGAACACTGGAATACAACGCTCCAGTTCGACACCATATGGAGCCTCTACGACAACATCGCCGTCGGGAAAGTTAAGTATAGGACAAAAGACGAAGAAAAAGAATTTACCTGCAATTGTTGCTGCTCATGATATACCGTATGTTGCAACTGCCTGTCCGAGTTTTCCATTTGACCTGTTAAAGAAAGTTGAAAAAGCAAAAAACATCAATGGTCCATCTTATTTGCATGTTCTTGCGGTTTGTCCGACAGGATGGCGTTGCAGTGCAAATGAGACAATTGAGATGGGAAAACTGGCGGTAAGAAGCGGTATTTTCCCTCTTTACGAGATCGAAAACGGCAAATTAACAATTAATGTCGATACTCCGAAACTCAAACCAGTCGAGGAATATCTCAAGGCACAGGGGCGTTTCCGTCATCTTGCAGCTGAAGATATCGCAAAAATTCAAGAAACTGTTACTTCGGAATATGCTGACTTAAAAGAGAAGGCATCATAACGAGCACCGCCTTAAAAAAATTACATACTTTGGGGACAGGTACCGTATAAAGTAAGATATGGCGGTGTCGGGGTGTAGCGCAGGGGCTAGCGCGCATGGTTTGGGACCATGAGGTCGGTGGTTCAAATCCACTCACCCCGACCATAAATTGTGATAAAAAAAACCGGTTGTATTGATAAGGTACAACCGGTTTTTTATTTGCAAAGCAATAATATTTTTTTCTATACCGCAACGGATTCCGGGCTTTGAATGGGGTGATCAATACTCGTAAGGCAGTTCATACCATTAAAAGTAAGCATAGAATTAAGGTCTGTCCTTCTGGAATGGCAGGATTTACCGCACCTGGGACAGGTGGATGCATCAGGGAGAAAAATGCAACCACAATGTGGACAGCGTAAAATTTTATTGATAAGCTTCATGATTATGGATTCCCCCTTATAATGAATATTTAATAAATATAATTACTTTATCTACATTTTTCTGATTATTCCGATGACTTTCCCCTGAACTTCAACGTTATCAGCGTCGACATATATTGGTTGCATCTGACTGTTTGCCGGCTGAAGACGCACACGGTCATTTTCACGATAAAATTTTTTAAGAGTTACTTCCTGTTTATCTTTAATCCATGCTGCTACCATATCACCATTATTAGCGGTATTTGCAGGTTGCATGAGCACGATATCTCCGTCATCTATAAAAGCGTCGATCATAGACTGGCCTTTTACTGTAAGAGCAAAAACGTCCTTTCCATGTGTAACATCGTCAGTCAATTCAAGTGTATCGAGCGCTTCAGTTTCCCATGAATCCGAAGTCGGTACCATGATCGGAGAACCCGCTGCGATGGCGCCAAGCAAAGGTACTCGAATTATATTCTTTTTATCGAGAAGCTGAATACTTCTGAATACTTCGGGGTCCCGGTGTATATGGCCTTCTCTTTCCAGAATATTTAAATGATGCTGAACAACGGCGGTAGAACTGATGGAGCATCCTTTCTGGATATCGCGAACTGTAGGCGCATACCCCCTGTCATCAAAAAAGTCGCGTATATAACGAAGTACATTTTGTCTGGTCTTGTTTGTTCCAGGTTTTTTCATATTTATACCTGCAAAAAATTAATCTAAATGCAAACTAATGTTCTACAAACAAGTGTACGATATATACATTCATTTGTCAAGAGGGAAATAAAGAATTGAGAAAGAAATTGTTAAAATAAAAAAGGGAAATTCACTAATGGGCAACTTAACATAATATATAGATTCAGTATACTTAAATAATATTTATATATGAAATACTATGTGCTTTTGCCAGTCGGGGGAAGTATCAGGGTAATCTGTCCTGTAATGTGCACCACGGCTTTCTTCACGTAGTAATGCTGCTTCGGACATCAAGATGGCATTCACCACCATATTATTTAATTCATAGGAAAAACGGTCGGTTGGTTTCGGCAATACATGGAGCCATGAATGCAAAATATCTATTGCTTTCAAAAGGCCGGGGCCGGACCGGACGATACCCAGATTGTCCCAGAGCAGAGACTGGAGGTTTAGCAGATTGAATTCGGGTGCAACGTGTGAAGGATTTCTTTGCGGTAAAGTATGATATTCGATATCGGTCGATGGAGAGATATCGGGCATCGGGACTTCGTTTATAATATCGATTGTCCTGTCAATAATCCTTTTACTGAATACCACTACTTCAAGAAGTGAATTAGAAGCAAGACGATTTGCTCCATGAACGCCAGTACACGCAGTTTCACCAACGGCAAAAAGTCCGTTTATATTTGTCTCTCCCCAAATATTCACTTTCACGCCACCCATAAAATAATGAGCGGCCGGAGCAACCGGTATGTAGTCTCTGGTAATATCGACTCCATGGTCGAGACAGAACCTGTATATATGTGGAAAACGGGTAGTAATAATATGAGGCGGAATGTGTGTGACATCGAGGTATACGCAATCGCTTTGTGTTTTTTTCATCTGTGCTAAAATACTTCTTGCAGCGATGGATCGCGGAGCCAGGTCGGCATCTTCTGCATAATCGACCATAAACCGGTAGTTATTGGTGTCACGAAGAATTCCCCCTTCTCCTCTCACCGCTTCTGAAATGAGAAATGGCGGAACACCGGGAATCCTGATTGCCGTAGGATGAAATTGGAAGAATTCCATATCGACAATTTCAGCACCCGCCTGATACGCCAGTGCGTTGCCATCACCGGTCGCTACGTCGGAGTTCGTCGTGTATTTGAAAAGTCTTCCTGCGCCACCTGTTGCCAGTATCACGAACTTGCACCTGTATTTTGTCGTTAGACCGGTCTGGCAATCCAGAGTTTCAATTCCCTGTACTACTTTATTGTCAGTATTAATCCTGGTGACCAGACAGTGTTCAAGTACCTCAATTCTGGATTGTCGAACGCGTTCCGACAGGGTGATTTCTATATGTTGCCCTGTTGCATCTCCTCCTGCATGGAGTATCCTTGGTACGCTGTGAGCGGCTTCTACGGTCAATGCCACTGCACCGTCAACTGTATCAAACGGAACGCCATATTTAATAAGATCGGCAATACGTTCCGATGCTTCCCTTGTAAGGATACGGACTGCTTCCTGGTTACATAGTCCATTACCTGCGGCGATGGTATCCTGAAAATGTAATTCGGGAGAATCATTATGTCCTACCGGCGCCGCAATACCGCCTTGAGCATGTTTTGTATTGCAGTCTTCAATGCTTCCCTTTGTGAGAATAAGAACGCTGCCAACATCTTTTGCAATAAGTGCGGTGTAAAGACCGGCTATACCACTGCCGATAATAATAAAGTCGTAATATTTCATTTCTCTTTTATATCCTGAATATTTACCGGTTTTCCCTGCAATGCCCAGGGGCTCGTTTTTTCAATATATATATTTACCAGTTGTCCCGAACAATCGTTATCTTGATTGAAGAAGACTAGTTTATCACTTCTGGTACGCCCGTACCATTTTTCCTTTTTCTTGCCCTCGACAAGCACTTCTGCAATGGTGCCTTCTAACCGGGCATTTATTTCGTTTGATATAGCAGTTTGAAGTGTTTCCATTTTTTCGAGACGTTCTTTCTTTACCTCGGATGGAATATCATCAGGATATTTTCTTGTCGCGATCGTGCCTGGCCTGGGAGTATATGCGGCTGCATGAACGCTGTCGAACCGGATTTCAGACAGCAGGTCGATACTACGTTCGAATTGTGCTTCTGTTTCGCCGGGGAAACCGACAATTACGTCAGTGCTAATGGCGACGTTCGGGATTTTTTTGCGTATAGAAGCTATTAACTCACGGTAATGTTCGATTGTATAGCTACGTCTCATAGCTTTCAGTATATTGTTATCACCGGACTGGAATGGCAGGGAAATGTGTTCGCAAACCTTGTCGATATCCGCAATGGCCTGAATCAGTGAATCGCTCATGTCTTTGGGGTGGTTGGTAAGAAAACGGATCCTTTTCAAGGTATCAATAGCGCTGATGGTTCTGAGTAAATCGCTGAGTTCATGGGGCGTAACTAAATCATGACCGTAAGAGTTCACATTTTGCCCTAAAAGGGTTATTTCACGTACTCCTTGTTCAACATATTTATTTATTTCATCTACTATCTCTTTGACAGGGCGGCTTTTTTCCCTGCCTCGCCGGTAGGGGACTATACAGTAGGAACAGAAATTATTACATCCTTGTATGATAGGGATATATGCTGTTGAAGAGAAAACTCCGGGTAAAAGTATTGTTTGTGCCATATCCATACGCGATGCGCAGTTAGGAAAGAAACGGTTGAGAAATCCCCGGTAGTCACCGGGATTGAAGAAAAAGTCAACATGTGGAAACTGTGTTTCAAGTTCACCTATCCGCGGATTCACGAAACAACCTGTGACGCAAATCTTCAACTCCGGCCTTTCTTTTTTGATGCCTTTCAGGCTGCTCAGAATGCCCAGGATTTTATCTTCGGCACTTTGACGTACCATGCATGTATTCAATACAAGGAAATCAGCGTGCTGAAGTTGTGAAGTGTGAGAATAGCCATAATGCTCGAGGTAGCCTGCTATACGGTTGGATTCGGCTTTGTTCATCTGGCAGCCGATTGTCCAGATGTGATACAGCATTAACGAATTTCCTTTTCTGTTTGAATATATCACTATACCATCTTTCCATTAACTAAATGTAATGTGATATTTGAAGCTACGTTCCGGCTTATATTTGTAACGATGATAGAGAAGCTAAATAATAATATGGCGGAGGGAATGGGATTCGAACCCATGACCCCATTGCTGGGGTAACCGCTTAGCAGGCGGCCGCACTAGACCACTATGCGATCCCTCCATTCGGATTGTGAATTTGATTATGCAGGGAGTATTATAGTAATTTATATTATTTCAGGCAAGGGCAAATATAGATGTATGCTTAAGCTGGACTGTCAGCAATTTTACAGGAAGTATATCCGGGTACATAATATAGTTGCAGAGTGATTTGTGTCAAATAATGAGATAACTATTGCAATTGAATATTCAGGTGAAGGCGTACCGGACCGGACATGGTTCGAAGATAAGGCAGAGCGAATTCTCGATTCAGTACATACAGAAGAACCTGTTGAGCTCAGTATTGTCATTACAGGTAACGACGAGATTCAACAGCTTAATCACATGTATAAAGGAAAGGATGAGCCGACGGATGTGCTGTCATTTGCCATGATCGATGAAGGTAATATGAACGGTCCGGAAGGTTTTATAGTTCCCCCTGATGGAATAAAACATTTAGGCGAAATTATTATTTCTTATCCGAAAGCCGTGGAACAGTCTGGAGAATTGGGACACGATGTGCTCCGCGAACTGGTAATACTGCTTATCCATGGTATATTGCATCTTTTCGGTTATGACCACGAAAGTGATGAGGATGCTGCAGTAATGCAACAAAACGAATCTGAAATAATCAACAGTATATATACAGTTTGAAGTAATACATCTGTCAGGACTATTCGGGAAGCTGTACAACACGAGGAACGACACGGCATTTTTCAGCATTTACGATGGCGTTTATTTGCAATACGGCGTAGTCCAGATCATCCGTTTGATTAACGATTTTATAATCGAAAAACGATACCTGCTTCATTTCTTCCTGTGCTTTATCTATACGGAGTTTTAATTCCTCCGGAGAATGAGTTCCACGCCTGGTAAGACGTTCGGCGAGTTCATCGAAAGATGAAGGCGTCAGAAAAATGAGCACCGAATCCGGAAGTACCTGTCGTATCGTTGCTGAACCCTGAACATCTACTTTTACAATGACATCTTTACCTTGTTTGAACGCTTCAGAAATTTCCGAAAACGGAACGCCGTAGTAATTACCGTATACTTCTGCCCATTCAAGGAATTTTCTTTCAGCGATCATCTGCTTAAACAGGGATTCGGAAATGAAGTGATAATCTATACCGTCTGTTTCAACAGGCCGTATTTTTCGGGTTGTAGTTGTAACAACGTAATGAAATGATAGCCCCCGCTTTTTCATCTGGTTCAATGTGGCATCTTTACCGACACCTGATGGGCCGGACAATACGACGAGCAGTGGCGGTGATGAGGATTTGATTTGAAAGAGCTCCTCCATCATGTCCATACTTCTCTTTTTATCAGTTTTTTACTTCGATAATAGCTCTATAGCAGAGCGGGAAATAGATATAACTTGTATTCGTGCCGTAATTATAACAGATTAAAATGAATTACAGCATATCTACCACAATATATTCAGGATTAATTTCAAATGAGAGAAAAGCCTATAAGGTACCCTTTAAGAGGGCTTTTAATGTACAGCAATTCGCTATACGATATGGTGCCTGTATATTCTTACTCCGATAGTTTTTCTATATCTTCCCAGAAAGAAGGATAGGAAATATCAATCATATGTGCATTGCGAATAGAGACCGGACCTTTTGTTATCAGTCCTGCTATAGCCATACTCATCGCCAGTCTGTGGTCTTTGTGACTGTCAACTACTCCGCCATTTAGGAAATGACCTCCGTGAATAATCATACCATCCGTCAACTCTTCAATGTGAGCACCAAGTAGAGACAGTTCATTGATTGTGGATGTGATTCTATCTGATTCTTTGACCCGGAGTTCAGAAGCATCCCTGATTGTAGTATCTCCTTTAGCCAGACAAGCGGCTACCGCGATAACGGGTATTTCATCGATCACACGCGGAAGAATTGCCTTATCTATGGTAACGCCTTTTAACCTGCTTGATCTTATATATAAATCGGCTATTTGTTCATTTGCCATGACACGACGGTTCTTTATTTCGATATAAGCCCCCATTTGTTGGAGTATATCGATGATGCCTGTCCTTGTCGGATTGACTCCGCAATCCGTTATTTCAATTTCAGCATCGGGATGAATCGCCCCGGCAACAAGCCAATATGCTGCCGAACTGATATCGCCCGGTACAAACAGATCCAGAGGGGAGAGTGGAGTGGTTGCCTGGTTTATCGAGATAGACCGGTCGTCCATTTCCAGTTTTATTCCCATGTGACGGAGCATTAATTCGGTATGGTCCCGGGAAAAAGTTTTTTGCTTCAGTGTTGTGTTTCCTGAAGCAAATAGTCCAGCGAGCAATAATGCCGATTTGATCTGAGCACTCGCAACCGGTAATTCATATGTTATCCCGTGTAATTTATTTCCTTTGATAAAAAGGGGGGCGAAACGATCACCTTTGCAGCCGAAAATTTCGGCACCCATCATACGGAGCGGGTTAATCACCCTGTCCATGGGCCGGGAGCGGAGTGACATATCCCCATTAATAAAAGAGCTGAACTGTTGTGAAGCAAGCACACCACAAAGCAATCGCATTGTTGTGGCGCTGTTTCCTGCATCAAGTACGTTGTTTGCTTCGGATAAATTCGTAAAACCACGACTATTGATATGGACTTCTGACGGGCTTTTCCCTTTTACGATTATTTCAGATCCCAGCATTTTAAGACAGCCCAGAGTTGACCTGCAGTCTTTGCCCGGTGCGAGATTTTTAATTTTGCTTTTACCCTGAGCGAGACTACCAAGTATAAGCGCTCTGTGAGAAATCGATTTATCGCCCGGCACGTTTAAAGTACCGCGAAGCGTTTTGCATGGATTTACTGTCTTTATAATGGATTGTACAGCCATTTCATTATACTCATTACTGTTTAATTGTTAGATTCAGTTTGACCTCAATAAATATATAAAGATAAAACATGACTTTCAATTATAAATCTTTGACGCTTTTCTGTCAGATAGAAGTATTTATAATTTGATATCGATTTGTTGAAACTATGTTGCGTTATTATACCATTGTTCGTGTCGGGATAATCCTATTTTGAAAAAAGCTTGATTTTTATTCTTTTTATCGTATATACTCCGGTTGGGTTATTAGTAATTGGTCTGAAATAAAATACCCCGTACTACAACTTATTTCTTTGTGTTTTTGTTATGAAACTTGCTATTACCGGAAAGGGTGGTGTGGGCAAAACTTCGACTTCCAGCCTCTTATCGTGGGTGTATGCGAGCGAAGGTAATAAAGTCATAGCTATAGATGCGAATCCTGATATTAACCTGGCTACTGCCCTGGGTATAAGTGAGGATGAGGTGCGTAATATAACTCCTATTGCCGATATGACGGACCTGATTGAGGAGAGGACAGGTGCAGAAGCCGGTACATACGGATCGTTCTTCAAAATGAATCCAAAAGTAGACGATATTCCCGATCGTTTTTCTATTCAAAAGGACGGCATTAAACTGCTTATTATGGGTGTTGTGAAGAAAGGGGGTAGCGGCTGTCTATGTCCGGAAGGGTCTTTACTGAAGAGCCTCCTCAGCCATCTTGTATTAAACCGGTCTGAAGTAGTCATAATGGACATGGATGCAGGGGTTGAAAACGTTGGTAGAGGCACAGCGAAAGCGGTAGACGCTTTTATTATAGTGGTTGAACCGGGACAGAGAAGCTTTCAAACAGCGCGGTCTATCAGAACTCTTGCTCAAGACCTTGGTATTCGCAACTGTTATATTATCGGTTCAAAAACAAGGAATGAGGAAGACCGTAAATTTATTATTGCTAACCTGCCCGATTTTGAAATTTTAGGTTTTATTAACTATCACCAGGAAATTGCTGATGCAGATAGGTTAGGCAAAAGTGTCTTTGAAATGGCTCCACAAGCGGTAGAAGAGGCAAAAATCATAAAAAACAAACTCGATCAGATTCAAAGGAGCAAAGTTAAATAATGAAGATGACTGTAAGGGACGCCGATGTAACAGGTAAAAAGGTATTGGTAAGGGTTGACTTTAATTTACCTCTTGATATTGAGAAGGGGACCATAACTGACGATAGCCGTATCAGGTCGGCGGTACCAACCATACGTTATTTAATCGACCACAATGCTAAGATTATACTGTGCTCTCATCTGGGCAGACCGGATGGGAAAATAGATGAAAAGTTGAGAATGGCTCCGATTGGTGAAAGGCTTTCGCATCTTATCGACAGACCGGTAGAGTGTCTACGCGAGTGTATCGGAGAAGAGGTGGAGAGTGAGGTGAATAAGCTCCAGGATGGGCAAATATTGCTACTGGAAAACCTGAGGTTTTATCCCGGAGAAGAAGCCAACGATGATAATTTTGCACGTGCTCTGTCAAAGCTTGCTGATGTTTATGTGGATGACGCATTTGCAACCGCGCATAGAGTTCATGCTTCGGTTGTCGGTATCACAAAGTATTTACCTGCCTACTCAGGTTTACTCATGGAGAAAGAATTAAATGCGCTTGGAAATATAACAACTAATCCGGAACATCCATTCGGCGCACTCCTTGGCGGAGGTAAAGTGACCGATAAAATCGGTCTAATAAAGAATATTCTGGATAAAGTAGACCTGCTTGCTATTGGTGGTGGAATGGCAGCAACGTTTTTAGCCTCTGATGGCTATGAGGTCGGAAAATCATTAATGAGTGATGAAAAAACTGAAGCCATTCTTAAATTGATTGAACTCATTCATAAGAAAGACGTTTCACTGGTTTTTCCTGTTGATGTGATGGTGGTGGATGCTGTTGACGCAAAAGCAACGGGAAAAATAGTTCCTATCACCGAGGTGAAACCGGAAAATTACATCGTTGATATCGGGCCTAAAACGGTACAAAACTTCAGGGAACATTTGAAAGACTGTCGTACGATATTCTGGAATGGTCCGATGGGGATATACGAAATACCGCAATTTGCCAGTGGTACAAGGAGAATGGCTTATTTTCTTGCAAATGTCAATGCGGTAACAGTCCTGGGTGGAGGTTCCACTGCGGAGATAGTAGATGATATGCATATAGCGGATAAAATGACGCATGTATCCACAGGTGGCGGCGCAAGTCTGAAATTTTTAGAGGGAAAATTGCTGCCCGGAATCGATGTATTGCAGGATAAAAAATAATGGTAGCTCACGAAATCATAAAACAATTAAGTGAAATTACAGGTTCCAAAATTATTATGCTCGTAATCGATGGCCTCGGAGGGCTGCCGGATACAGCAACAGGAAAAACAGAACTCGAAACTGCATCAACACCATTCATGGATTCACTGGCCCGGAAAGGGATATGCGGTATGAGCGATCCTGTTGGACCCGGTATTACACCCGGGAGCGGACCGGGACATCTTGCATTATTCGGATATAATCCTTTTGAATACACCATCGGCCGGGGAATCCTCGCCGCGCTGGGAATAGGCTTTAATATCCAGAAGAATGACCTTGCTGCCCGTGGCAATTTCTGCACTATAGATTCAAAGGGAGTGATCACGGACCGGAGAGCGGGAAGAATATCAACGGAAAAAAATGCTGAACTCTGTGCTCTATTAGATGGAATGAAAATAGGTAATGTCGAAATATTTGTGCGGCCGGTGAAAGAGCACCGCTTCCTGCTGGTATTACGTGGAGACAGTCTTTCGGACGAGATCGATGATACGGACCCGCAAAAAACTGGCATGCTTCCTTTGCTATCTAAAGCGAAAACAGATAGTTCAGGAAGGACTGCCGGACTTATTAATGAATTCTCTGATAAGGCAAAAATAATACTAACTGAATGCATGCCGGCAAATATGATATTGCTGCGCGGGTTTTCGATGTTGCCCGATATCGATACGATGAGCGAGATTTACAAATTGAATCCGGCTGCTATAGCTAGATATCCGATGTATAAAGGCCTTGCGAGATTGCTGGGAATGAAAGTATACGAAGTTGAGGGTGAAATAGAAGAAGAAATGGATGTTCTTTCCGACCACTTCAACGAGCATGATTTTTTCTTTGTACATGTAAAAGGAACTGATAGCGCGGGAGAGGATGGCGATTTTGCCAGAAAAGTAAAAGTACTTGAAAAAGTTGATTTTGTAATATCCAGGCTTGAAGAGTTAAATCCGGATGTCATTGTTATTACTGGAGATCATTCAACACCTGCTGTTTTAAAAGGGCATAGCTG
>CAZAIO010000003.1:0-13497 GCA_964485235.1 uncultured Dehalococcoidales bacterium | reverse complement strand
GCACTTGATATTATGCCGCTGGCAATGGCGAATGCTTTAAAATTATCAAAATATGGAGCTTAATGATGCGTATACCTATGATAGCCGGAAACTGGAAAATGAACACGACCGTAAACGAAGCGATAGTGCTTGTACGGAGCATGATCGACGAACTTGACAGGATAAAAGGGGTTGATAAGCTACTTTGCCCTCCTTTTGTCTCATTGAATGCTATACGGGATATATTGTCCGGTACATCGGTAATGCTCGGCGCACAGAATATGTATTTTAAAGAGAAAGGCGCATATACGGGTGAAATATCTCCGCTTATGTTAAAAGAGCTATGTTCGTTTGTAGTACTGGGACATTCGGAAAGAAGACAATATTTCAATGAGACTGACGAAATAGTCAATAACAAAGTAAAAACGGCAATACAATTTGGAATCACGCCTATTTTATGTGTAGGTGAGAGCCTCGAACAAAATGATGCAGGAAAAACAGAAGAAGTGGTGACGGGGCAGGTTAGAGCGGCATTGGATGATATTAAACCTGATAACACACTGGTGATTGCTTATGAGCCGGTCTGGGCGATCGGTACCGGCAAGGCGGCTACTGCGCAACAGGCAAACGATACAATAAAATTGATAAGAGATACTATACATAATATATGGGCCGAAAACATTTCAAAAAACATGCGTATACTCTATGGGGGCAGCGTAACTGCTTCGAATGTTGCAGAATATATCGCGGAGCCTGATATAGATGGTGCGCTTGTCGGTGGTGCCAGTTTGAAGGCTGAGGACTTCATATCAATTACACGTCAGACTGCAGAGCTAAAAACGAATAAATGAGTCGTATTATTATTGTTGTCGGTCCTACTGCTTCCGGCAAATCCGCTCTCGCGTTACAACTGGCAAGTGACTTCAACGGAGAAATTATCAACGCCGATAGCCGGCAGGTGTATCGTTTCATGGATATCGGTACTGCCAAACCGACGAAAGAAGATCAGGCGATAGTGCCTCACCACCTTATCGATATAATCAATCCCGACCAACCTTTCAGCCTGGCTTTATACCAGTCATCAGCATACAGAATTTGTAAAGATATAGAAAAAAGAAATAAGGTACCTCTACTGGTAGGAGGTACGGGACAATATATATGGTCTACGCTGGAAGGATGGGTAATACCCGATGTTCCGCCGGATACGGGACTGCGGCAGGAGCTTGAAAAATCAGCCGACGAAAAGGGAAGCGCTTTTTTATATGAGGAATTGAAGAAGATGAGTCCTTTAACTGCGAAGAAAGTGGATCCTAACAATACCAGACGGATAATCAGGGCAATCGAAATTTTGAGGACGAAAACAAGCCCTGATTCAGTATTATGGAGAAAAGAACCGCCGGACTGCTCGATGCTCATTATCGGACTAACCATGAAAAGAGAGCTGCTTTATAAAAAAATTGATGAGAGGGTCGACGATATGATAGAAAAAGGATTTGTTGACGAAGTGAAGGATTTGTTGGGAATGGGATACAGCCAGGATTTATCGTCTTTGTCCGGCATCGGTTATAGGCAAATATGCATGGTATTGCAGGGCCAGTGGACGCTGGATATGGCTGTAGAGAAAATAAAATACAGGACACATGAATTTGCACGAAGGCAGTATAACTGGTTCAGACCGGGCGATGTTCGGATTCACTGGTTCGACGTTTATGATAATATAAAAGAAAGAATCAATGATCTTGTAGGTAATTTCTTGCATGAAAGTGAATAACGAGGATAATTAATTATGAAATTTTCAAAATTGCAGGCTGCCGGGAATGATTTTGTGGTCATAGATGCACGCTCTTTGGAGTTTGATTGGTTTACGCTGGCAAAACAGATGTGTGACCGTCATTTCGGTGTAGGTGCGGATGGCTTGATTTTGGTGCTGAACTCGGATGTTGCCGACTTTGGAATGAGAATAATTAATTCCGATGGGAGTGAACCAGAAATCTGCGGCAATGGTTTACGGTGTTTTGCACGATATGTAATCGAAAATAAAATGGTAAACGGTACAATGATAGAGGTGGCGACTCTTGCCGGCAACCGTTCAGTTCAGGCTCTTTTAACGGAAGGAGAGGTGACTTCAGCTAAGGCAAATATGGGAAAGCCGCGATTTAAAGCAGATGAAATACCAGTAGACGTTAACCTGGATCAAAATGAAAATGAGCAAACGAATATAAAACCCATCATTGACTATCCTGTAAATATCGATGGAAATGAAATGAAATTATCGTTTGTATCTATGGGTAATCCCCATGCCGTATATTTTATAGATACAGCGGTATCAGATTTTCCGTTGACAATAATAGGACCGAAAGTTGAAAGAATCGAGCTGTTTCCAAACAGGATTAATTTCGAGATAGCCCGTGTGATCGATAAAAAGAATATAGAAGCACGGGTATGGGAACGTGGAGCCGGAGAAACACTTGCGTGTGGTAGCGGGACCTGCGCAATCGCTGTAATAGCCCGGTTGAAGGGATATATTGACGAAAAAGTTGACATAATGTTACCTGGTGGTAAGCTGACGGTTGAATGGAACGGAGTAGGGGAGGTATATCTGACAGGACCTGTTGCAATGGTATTCGAAGGCGAATGGAAGACCGGTTGAAATAATTGTTTTGGCACAAAAACTAACTATGTAAGAATTCAGGAGTATGCCGTAATGGAACTATCGGAAAGAATAACAGGACTAAAGCCGTATTTGTTTGTCGAGATCAACCGAAAAATTGAAGAGAAAAAGAAGAAGGGTATAGACATAATAAGTTTTGCTATAGGCGATCCGGACATGCCGACACCCGACCATATCATTGATGAACTATGCAAAGAAGCACATAATCCGGTTAACCACAGGTATCCGGAGACAGCAGGGCTCCCGGAATTATGTGATGCAATAGCTCAGTGGTATAAGAAAAGGTTCGGAGTGACACTCGATCCAGGAAAAGAGGTACTACCGCTTCTAGGTTCAAAGGAAGGAATTGGCCACATTTCATTTTGTTTTATCGACAAAGGCGATATTTCACTGATAACAAATCCGGGATATCCGGTCTATTCTATAAGTACGACACTTGCAGGTGGCGAACCGTATTTCTTGAATATAAATGAAGAGAATGGCTTTTTACCTGACTTAAATTCTATACCTGAGACTGTATTAAAAAGAGCAAAATTATTGTGGCTGAATTATCCCAACAATCCTACAGGGGCAACCGCCGGTAAAGATTTTTTTGAAAAGGCGATAGACTTCGCAAAGAAGAATGATTTATTAATATGTCATGATGCGCCGTATACAGAAGTTGCATTTGACGGATACATTCCGCCAAGTTTTATGGAAGTCAAAGGAGCAAAGGATGTCGCAGTAGAATTTCATTCTTTGTCCAAAACGTATAACATGACAGGATGGCGTATCGGTATGGCGGTAGGTAATGAAAAAGCTGTGAACGCGTTATTCAAGCTGAAATCGAACCTTGATTCAGGAATACCGCAGGCAATACAGAAAGCGGCTATACATGCGCTTCTCAGTTCTCAGGAAAGTATCGGCAAACAGAATGCTATTTATCAAAGACGCAGGGATAAACTGGTAAAAGCATTGAATGATATAGGCTTGAGAGTCCTCGTGCCAAAAGCGAGTTTTTATATATGGGCAAAAATACCTTCAGGGTATACATCCGTTGAATTTACTGCCAGTCTGCTCGATAAGGCAAATGTTGCAGTAACACCCGGAACAGGATATGGAAGCGCAGGAGAGGGCTATGTACGTTTGTCTATTACTCTGCCTGACGACCGGATCGATGAAGGGATACAAAGAATTCGTACATGGAGCAGTTAGCATAAATTGGAATATCTACTGTACATAATATGAAAAGAGAACTTAAAGAGACTTTAAACAGTAAAGAAAAAGCTGTTCTCATAGGCGTGGAGGTAAAACGGGACAAAAGTGGTTGGACACTCTCCAGTTCGATGGATGAACTGGCTTCCCTGGCTGATTCGGCCGGTGCGGAGGTAGTGGGGAGCATAGTGCAAAAAATGGATGCACCCTCGGCAAATCTCTATATAGGCAGCGGGAAATTACAGGAACTTATCGAACTGAAGGAGCGAATTAATTATACGACTGCAATTTTTAACGACGAGCTTTCTCCAAAACAACAGAAGAATCTGGAAGAAGCACTAAATGTAAAGGTTATAGACCGTACTGCATTGATACTGGATATTTTTGCGTCGAGAGCCAGTACCAGGGAAGGACAGCTTCAGGTAGAACTGGCCCAGAATCAGTATTTACTACCGAGACTTGCGGGTCAATGGAGCCATCTGGAAAGACTGGGCGGCGGTATTGGCACAAGAGGCCCGGGTGAATCCCAGATAGAAACCGATCGCCGTATCATAAGAAACAAGATACATCGGTTGAATGACCAGCTTGAGGCGGTAAGACGGCACAGGTCGCAATACAGGGAGAAAAGGAAAAAGAATAGCATTCCCGTTGTTTCTCTGGTCGGTTATACCAATGCCGGAAAAAGCACACTTCTTAATGCACTGAGTAATGCCGATGTGATGGCGGAAAATAAACTTTTCTGTACGCTTGATCCTGTGACACGCCGTATTACTTTACCGGGAAATAAACAGATATTATTGACCGATACAGTAGGTTTTATACATAAACTACCGCCTTCGATTGTGGCGGCATTCCGGGCGACGCTTGAAGAATTAATAGAGGCAGATTTACTGGTACATGTAATAGATATCACACATAAAGATGCTGTGGAACAGTCGAGAACAGTGGAAGAGATATTGAAAAGTATGCATATAGAAGAGAAACCAAGACTTACCGCGATAAATAAAATCGACATGCTTATCGATACAATTGAAGAATTCAAATCGTTGGAACCCAGATTAAAACCGGAATGGAAAAATATCGTTCCGTTGTCGGCTCACAAAGGCTGGGGACTGGACGTACTGTTAAACAAAATGCATGAATGCCTTGAACAGACCCCTGTAATAATTTATCCTTAGAACGATTTATTGTAAAAAAATTTGTTTTAAGTACCATAGCATTAAAAATAATTTTAACTGCAATAAATTTCAATTTCGGTGATTAGCCGTAATCCATATCTTCAAAAGGTCTTGACAGGCATATTATAATTATAAATAGATGGTTCGCATAACGTCACTTTTGCGAACCTTAAATAGAGGATATTATAATAAAGGAATAGTAATGCAACTGGAAACTTTGATTAATGAATACCTTGAGCACCTGGAAATTGATAAAGGTTATTCGCCTCTTACTGTTCAGGTCTATAAACATTATTTAACCAGATTTTATAACTGGATTAAGGAGAATTATTCTGAAATCGCTCCGGAAAGCATAAATCTTGAAATTGTAAGAAAGTACCGTTTATTTCTGGCAAGATTTAAAGACGAACACGGAGTACTGCTGAAACGGATTACCCAGAGCTATCATATTATCGCTTTACGTGCATTTTTCAGGTATTTAATTGTCCAGCGGGATATAGATACTATTTCACCTGAAAAAATAGAACTTCCTAAGCAGCAAACACGATCAGTCGATTTCCTTAATCTCGACCAGATTGAACGTTTACTGGACAGTCCTGATATTTCAAATGATATTGCATTGAGAGATAAGGCAATTCTCGAAACTTTATTCAGTACAGGCCTGAGGGTCTCAGAGCTCGTTAAACTAAATCGCGACAGCATTAATTTAAAGAGGAAAGAATTTGGTGTTCGTGGAAAAGGAGGCAAATTAAGGGTTATTTTTCTCTCCGATTCGGCTGCTGAGTGGATTGAACGTTACCTTGATAGGAGAAAAGACAAATATAAACCGCTTTTTATACGTCAGGATAGAGGTTCCAAGTCATCCGAAATGACCAGTGAGAGTATGCGGCTTACCGTACGTTCGGTCCAGAACATAGTATCAAAATATGCAAAAAATGCCGGTCTTCCGCTCGATGTAACACCACATACTTTACGACATTCATTTGCTACGGATCTGCTTATTTCCGGGGCGGACCTTCGTGCCGTACAGGAAATGCTCGGTCATGAAAGTATCAGGACGACTCAGGTATATACCCATATCACGAACCGGCACCTGAAGGAAATTCACGATACGTTTCATCGCCATAGTAAATAATTGATATTATGTCAACTTAACTGCTTCACGTTTTTACGATAATTACCCGTTATTATTAGATATCTGTATTATTTCATTATAATCAGTGAAAGATATGCTCACGGATAGGAGAGCGAATTTTGTTATAATAAATATAAAGCAAATGTGATCGAGGAGGAATTATGTGTATAGCAACGGTCTATGAAAATAGCATTGATTCCGGAAAGAGCATTATGCAGGATGTTGTAAAAATGAGCATAAACAATGGAAATGTGCTATGTAAAGATATTCTGGGTGAAGAGAAACAGTTTAATGCCACGGTGAAGTCTATAGATTTTATAAAACACAATGTAGTAATTGAGGTTCACGGAAAATAAACTCATTAAAGGTGGAAATTTTCTATGGCAAAATATGATGTAGTGATTATAGGAGGAGGACCGGGCGGACTTACGGCCGGACTGTACGCAAGTCGAGCAGGACTTAAGACGGTGCTCCTGGAAAAAAGTATGTACGGCGGACAGATCGTAAATTCGCAGCTCGTTGAGAATTATCCCGGATTTCCCGAAGGCATATCCGGATTCGAACTCACTTCGTTAATGCAGCAGCAGACGGAGAAATACGGGTTGGAAATGGTTATTGCCGAGGTTAACAGTATAAAAGCGGGTAAAACTCACAGTGTTGTTACCGGCGAGAATACCTTCGAGACGGATGCAATTATTATTGCTGCAGGATCGGAATACAGTAAACTGGGTGTACCCGGAGAGGACAATTATATCGGAAAAGGAGTGTCATATTGTGCAACATGTGACGGTTTCCTTTTCCGTGAAAAGGAAGTTGCTGTAGTTGGTGGAGGTGATACTGCTATTACCGATGCTCTTGAACTTGCTCAACATGTATCACGTTTATATCTGATTCACCGGCGCGATCAGTTACGCGCAGGCCAGGTATTACAAAAACGTATTTTAGATAATCCTAAGGTTCAGTTTAAATGGAATACGATTGTTGATGAAATACGCGGTGACACTATGGTGAAAGATTTGAAACTAAGAGATGTGAAAACAGGAGACGTTTCAACTCTTACTGTTTCAGGAGTTTTTGTGGCGGTAGGTGTAAAACCGAATAGCCGGAATTTTAACAATATTGTGCAGTTAAATGAAAACGGTCAAATTATCGTTGATCAATTTATGGGCACTTCTGTCCCCGGGATATACGCTGCAGGTGACATACGTATTAACTCTCCGCGTCAGGTATCTACTGCAGTTGGCGACGGGGCAACTGCGGCAATTTCTGCCTTTAAATACATAAAAGAGAAATAATTATATATTATTATTCGCTATATTTCGTATTGCTATAGTCAAATATACGAGCACTTTTGCTTGTAGATAAATATAATTAACAAGCATAATTACTTATATTTTAACCATTTAGCACGTCCTTGTGCCTATTCAAAATGAGTAATATAACGGAAGTCGCAAAAAAGGGGTTATGTTATATTAATAATTGGTTGAAAGCAAGCGGCTAAAAAATGGTCTCTCCGACTTAGTTCCGCAGTTATCCCTTGCTTCTAACCTGAACACGAGGTGGTGGCAGCTTTCTTTCTACCTCGTAATGACCAATAGAAAATGACCAACAAATAAATAATCGGCTTCCGGGACTTATTTAGCAAACCAGCATTCAACTCTGCCACCACCCTTGTAAATTTTTCATAAACGGTTATTTAAATTATCTTATCGTTTACTGCTGTATAAATAGGAATCCTGAATACAGGTTTTAATTGGTTCTCGGTGAATTTGCGGAAGATAGCGGTTATCTCGTTCTTTCCTGAAGTCTCAGTTCTCTACGTTCCTGTGCTTGTTTGTTTCGTTTCCTATCCTCGTCTGTCTCGAGTATAAGAGGCGGCACTTCTGTGGGAGTTCCGCTTTTATCGAGGGCTACATAGGTGAGAAATGCCGATGCATTGTGTCTGACTACGCCGGTGATCGGATTTTCGGACTCGACACGTACACCTACTTCCATTGAAGTCCTACCTACAAGGTTAAGGCTCGCTTTAAAAGTGACAACATCGCCGATAAATACCGGTTTAATAAAGTCTATTTTATCTACGGAAGCAGTGACTACTATTCTCTGCGAATGTCTCATTGCAACGATTGTACCTACTTCATCTATACGTTGCATGATTACTCCGCCATGCACATTCCCGGCGGTATTTGCATCCGGAGGCTTCATCGGCAATAACATTATTGCTCTGCTTTGATCGACAGTTTTGCCTTCCATGAGTACCTCCTAGAGAATAAAAGGAACCTATATACGATGCTATAGTATAAAGGAAAATATCGATTTATACCATATAGTAATTGTGTTTTAATCGAGGAAATGTCTGCATATCATTATGTAAACTCCCCTTCTGTTCTAACTACAGATGGGAAATATGTATAATTATTAAACTTGAACGCGGTTTTCATACGGAGCGTTTCCCTGACACCCGAGGCAGATATCCCCATCCGAAACCGGATATGCTTCGCCGCATCTTCTACAGACCCCGATATCTCCTTTGGATTGTTTAACAAGGAACTCCGCTTTGACCTGTACCGGATGAAATGTATAAATTGCGCGGCCGGCTTCCCATATCTGCTCCTGCAGTGCTGCCGTGTCCTGTTCCTGTTTTGCTTTTAGCTTCAAAAACCATGTCCGTATCTCATCCCACGAATGTAATTTTTCCGGATCGAGATAAATACGTATACCTCTGCCATTCTGTTTGTCGAATAAACTGAAAGCATAACGACCGAGATTAATAATTCGAAGACGGCCGTTCCCTATTGTACATGGTGTGAGAAGCTGGATTGAATCGGGCAGACAGGATACCGTTTCGGAGAGAGCATTATATAGTACTCCCTCCGGCATCTGTTCCATTGCTATACTGACCATAATACCGCCGATCACGACTCCCGGAGCAGCATAGTGATGAAAAGCGCTGACATAGTCCAGAAACGCCTCACGGGTATAAGGACCGACCTTGTAAATAGTTCGATTATTATGCTCGATATTATTTCCGATATCCGCCATTCAAATTCACCATAATTTTATAAATCGGGAACAGTATACTAACAGAAATGATAACAGGATTCTGCCTGAAAGCAAAAGCTCTGGTTATACCTCTACAGGTGTATTTTTCGAATCAGGTTCGTCTTTTAATATCCCTCTCTTTTCCAGGTCTTCAGCGACATAACCCAGGTCCAGATCCTGCAAGGTTTTTTTAGTGGGGATACCGTCATTATTCCATCCCTTATATTCATAATACGTGTCCAGGAGCAGACTTTCAAGTTCCGGAAACCTCTTCTTCCAGTGGTCTGCGGGCGGTTTCTCATCGGCCCTTGTCATACCTTTTCTTATATTCAATGCCCGGTGTAAATTACGGCTCCTCCTGACCGTATGTTTAAGCATGTCTTCATCCATATCAATTCCCAGTGCAGAGGATATCAAGCCGGGTATATTATGAATATGGTAAGGGGGTTTTAAACAGAATGATGACATACCTGCACAAAATCCGAGCGCATCGTCGATATTGTGCATTGTCTCCATCCAGTCCACGATTTCACAACTCATTTCGGGAGTAGGAAAATAAGGATTGGCATTATCGCCGCGCGGTTCCCAATCGAGCAGGTATTGCTTATAGTGTTCATCCGGAAGTTGCGGCCAGTCCTTTATAAAAGCTTCTCTCTCTTCTCTCGTACCAAACGGTGCTTGAGGCCAGTTACCTTCGATCTGAGTAATGCTTATTTTCTCATTGGTTGCATACATGAGAAAATAGAGAGGATCGAGCATCCCCAGTTTTAGAGGAAGCTGTTCGTGCTTTTTAATAGTATTATGCGCAAATTCTTCCGCACCGTTACCGATCTTTTTCGCTGCCCAGTATGTGCCGTCTGCCAGAATATCGCCGATTCCTTCTCTATGAGCGACTTTGTGCAGTAACCAGAAAAATCGTCCCTCTTTATCAGGCGGGCAACCTTCAAAGTCTTTGTCGGTCAATATACCGGCTTCATAGAGTTCTACAGCGAAGGCGAGTATTTGCGGAGTTGAGAATGAGTCAACTCCATACTCTGTTGCGCGTTGTAAAATTCTCCATGCAAAATCAAGATTATCGACATAAGCTGCCATCGCATAGGTAAGTTTGCCGAAACATTTTGCCATATATGGCGGAACATCTCTATATTTAATCAATGCACCGCAATGCTGCGTACAATTAAAACAGCTTATAAGTCGTCTTACGGCTTCATGTTGAGAAGCAGTCCATGATTCTTCGATATCTTCGGTCCAGAAGTCCTTTCTTCTGGCGCGGGCATTGCCCCATGCGAAGCTTTCAGTATGCCATTTCTCATCGGTATGCCTCATTTCCTGAGGAGAACCGATACCCGCTAGAATAGTCATAACGCCGGGGATCGGGTTTTCATTTCGGAATTTAATATATTTAAGGACTTCATTTATACGTTCCATAAATTCAGCACCGCGAGCGAGGTAGATATCTTTTGTTCCGCGGACTGCGACTGCTTTTAAATTTTTATCTCCCATAACTGCACCGCCACCAAGACGGCTGGCGCTTGATCTCCCCTGCTCGATTGATGCAGTAAAGACACGGTTTTCGCCGGCCGGCCCTATTGCGGCTACCTGTGCCCTTGGTTCATTCAATTCTTGTCTGATAAGATCCTGTGTTTCAAGTGCTCCTTTCCCCTTTAAATGAGTCGCGTCGCGTATCTCAACTTTATCATTATTTATCCATAGATATACCAGCTGCGGTGATTTGTTTCGTACGATAATTTTGTCATAACCTGCATATTTCAGTTCTGCTGCCCAGAACCCGCCCATCATCGGATAAGCAATCAGGCCCGTTTGTGGAGAAACTGTGGTCATCACTGTTCGATTACAGCTGAATGCTGGCGTACCGCATAAAAGACCTGCACTGAATATCAGAGGGTTCGCGGCATCAAAAGCCTCTACTTCAGGAGGGACCATGTCCCAAAAAAGCTTGACACTTGTACCCAGACCGCCAATATGCATGTCGGTCATTTTAGGGTCGGAAGCTATTCTTTCAATATTACCTCTGGCCAGATCTATATCCAGGTAATATCCTGTTTCGGCATATCTCATACTAATCCACCTTTCTGAACTTTGTTATTAATTTTGTATGTAGTGCTCTTATATTTCGGATTTTTGATTTCTTTTTATATCGTCCAGATGCCGTAATCGCGGGATGATCTCTTTATGTAAATCACAAACAACTGATTTTCCGCTCCGTGCACCGGTCAGCAGAAGTTTGTCGAAAGGACAGCCGCCCTGGCAGGCAGTTTTCGACTTGCATGACCGGCATTCTTCCGGGATATCCGGCATTTCAAGATCGAATTGGTAGGTGCTGCAATTGATCTTTCCCAGTGGGTCTTCATCAAGAATTGTCCCGCTTTTAAAAGAATGATTTCGTAAACATGGACCGATAGTTCCGTCCGGAAATACTGCTGCAATGCTTTTCCCGCACAGGTAGGGAGAACTATCGTATGTCCACGAGGGAATTAAAGTATCGAATAGAAAGGTAGTATTGACGTCGTACCCTTTACCGGTATAGTCCTCCAGCATATCGCAGACTTCGTTATATTTTTGAAGCAACTTCTTTTTGTATTCCGTATCTATACCTCTATAGAGGTTCCTGTAAAATCTCAGTCGATAACCGTTTTCTATCCCGAACCGTGTTATATCAAGCGCTCTATCGAGATTAAAATCATCCATAGTAGCTGTTATAGTCTGTCCTTTTACATTTGATCTTTCCCCTACTATCTTCATTCTTCGGGAAAGCTCTTCTATACTGTTATCGGCAATATTTGTGGCGATCCACCGGATATCTTCGAGGTCATCCCAGTTTACGGAATCGACCAGGTCACCATTTGTATAGACATCGCTCTGCATGCCTTCAGTGTTTTTATATATAGAGTCCATGACTCTTTTTATTCTGTCCGTTCTCAATAGCGGTTCGCCGCCAAGAAAACTAACGGCGTTCACTTTAATATTATTTATTTTCCATACTTCGGGGATCCAATCTAAAAGCCGTGAGAATGTCTTTTCGTCCATCTCGACTATAGTTTCTTTTTCATCACCAACTTGATTAAAAGCGTAACAATATTTACACCTTCTGGTGCATTTGTAGGACAGGAACAGAATGAACCAGAAAAAAGCGAGTTTTGCCCAGGTACCTTCTCCCTGTATTCGCCCCTTATCAGAGGGATGCACTATTTCAGTGTTATCTATATGTTCAGAAGTTGTTTCCACAATAAATATTTCCTGATTTTTACAATTATATTTGTTACATTTAGTATTGACCGGTACATATTTCATCCATATCTGTATAAATATTCTTCCTGCGGGATCATAATGAGTCGAAAGAAATGAACCGGCGATGATTTGAAGACCCTGTAATTATCATGAAATGAAATTACAGTACAATTGAATGCATGCAACAGCCGGAAAGGTATCGGCCTGGATACCGGCCGTATTTTGTCCAAGCGCACTTCGACATGCGCATTTATCATCATCATTTCTCCTTTCCTGATCAGGAAGGCAGCACCGTTTCCAGCGATACCCTACCGGCCAGTCTCCTTGTCCTGTTAAGGATTTAGGCGAGATGGCTCGGAGAATTGCTACATTTTTAACTATGTTATTAACAAACTTTTATGGGCATATCTGCTTTATCCGTAGAAAATAACAGCTCCCATATGCGATTATTGATGTACTCAATTGAAAAGAAATCACCCGGCTGTATTATTTACCGGTGAAACTGATTAACCGAACCTTCCTCTCATAAAAAGGAAGCTATCCATTATCAGATGTTTTACTCGTATTTCTTTATCAGGCAATACTGTTTATTACAGGAGCGCCATTAAAACCCTTGAGTACAAATCAATTACATTTGTTATAGTTGTATTAGAACAAACTATATTTTTACTATAACATGCAAAAAAAATGATTGTCAATAATAAGATACACAGGAGGATACAAAGACGTTATAGTTGAAGTCAATTAAGGAAGAAATGATATACAGAATGTGATTATTTATCGACATCTGCCCCCGGATTGTATAAATACGCTCTATTGATTATATCTGCACAATCCGGAGGCAGGTTGAAAACTCAATGAATATTATTACCGGCCGGCGCCGTATTATTCCATAACGATACCCGCTCTCACTACTTTACCTGCTGCTGCAAGCTTCATCGCTTTTTCCGCATCTTCCAGTTTGAATTTATCGGAGATTATCTTATCAAAGGGATATTTGTCTATTGTTCTTGCCATAAAGTCAAGCACTCTGGGCATGGTCCATGCTT
>CAZAIO010000002.1:17734-60339 GCA_964485235.1 uncultured Dehalococcoidales bacterium | reverse complement strand
AATCCGGATAATCGTTCTTTAACGTATGATAGCAATGAGGACATGCGGTCACAATCCTTGTAATGTTATACCGTTTCATCAGGTCGATATTTTTTCTTACCTGTTGACGGTACAGGTATTCATTGCCCAGACGGTGTGCCGGTTCACCGCAGCAGCTTTCTTCCGTACCGAGAAAACCGGCTTTAATCCCTGCCCGCATAAACAGTTCTGCCATTGCACGCGCTATGTTCATAGTCCTGTCTTCCAATGCTATAGTACAACCTACCCAGTAGAGTATATCCACATCGCTATCTTCGGAAAGCGTTTTTATGCTCAAGCCTTGAGCCCAATCGGCTCTGGTACAGGTTGTCCCGCGCCAGGGATGGCCTCTATTTTCAATACTCCTCAATGCCCTGCTCACAGTTTCGGGCATATCGGCATTTTCCATAACCATATTCATTCTCAACGTTTGAATTGTATCAACATGGCTAATACCGGCCGGGCAAATTTCATGACAATTTCCACACGCAGTACAATTCCATATTTCCCCTTTTTCGCCCTCTCTCCTTAAAGTAGAAAGGTTGAAAGTGACCGGCCGGATTTTGATATCTCCGCTTTTGTCCGATATATCAATCCCCGTTTCAAGCAGGTCTCGCCGGAACTTTATCGGCAGTTCGCTCGGTACAAGCGGTTTACTACACAGGTATGCAGGACATGCTCCGTTGCATGCCCTGCAATCGATACACATAAGCAACTCTCTGTACGGGCTTTCCGCCAGAAAACGTCTGCCGTTATCCAGTAAAATCAAATGAATCCTGGATATAGACCCGTTTTTTGATTTATTGAAAGGCAATGTATCGAGGCTGCTCTTTCTCTTTGACATATTGCGAATCGCAGCACGCAAAGTTTCGGAGCCGAAGATAGCCATGCATTTCGACTGAAACACCGCATCCTCTGTAGCTCGTACGATCTTATCCAGTCCGGCGACAAGGATAACCTCTCGGGCATGCAGGAATATCTTGCTGATATTGTTCATATGCTGGAGCATGACCACTGTGCCATCTTCTGCCGACACGGCGTTCACACCAATGAGGCCGACAAAATCTTTCGTTCCATTTTCTTCAATGCTTTTAGAACGAAGCGCCGAGAGGTCTGCCTGTCGCTCAAAGGAATGTAAACGGGACTCGAAGGGCATCACAGGAAACTGCAGGTGCTTATCAAATACGGGGGCGATCGGATTGAACTCTTCGTAATATGATTCTATAACAGGAGAACTGCTTGAATTCAGGTGCAGTGCAATTTCTATGGTAATCACCGAGGACCTATTAGTAGCTATAAGAGTAGAGCCGCTGATTTCCAGTATCTTTTTTGCCGCCTGTTCTGCATCGGCGGCAAAAATTAACTCGACTTCAGGGTACCGAGCGATATGATCAGTAAATTCATCGACCAGATAATCGAGATGATCGAGTGTATCGCTGCGTATTTGCTTGAGTTTTTGTTTTATATCGTCAATACCGGGTTGAAGCGATCCCCGCGGTTCCCGTATTATCTCGGAATAGCGCCGTCTCTTGCTGTAAGAAACAGGCTCCAGCACTATAACCGGCAGCATATGCCCTCCTCAAAATCCGAATTTCACGAGCATGAATGACTTCTTTAAGCTCGTCCCTTTATTGCCCGTGATCCATTCTTTTTTTGAGGCTTTGGTGGCTGCTTTGCCGTCTTTTGCATTGCTGTATCCAGTTTATCAGCCAGATATTTAAGACCCAGTCTTTCAAGTTCCGCCCTTGTCGGTATACCAGTCTCAGGATCATAACCACGCGCAACGCAATAGTCACTCTGCACATGCCGCAGTTCAGCAGGGTCTTTGGGACGGCCGGGCACAGGAAAACTGGTCAATTCCTCCATCGGCTTTGCCAGTACAGGCTCCCTGCCATTTGTGATGGTACACAATGCATTATATGCATCGGTAATGACACGAAGTTTATGGGCCGCCTCTCTGATATCAGCGGGAGTATAGGTAATACCTGTCGTGACGGTCATCCATTCCGCATAGTCATCGATATTAAACCTGTACCCGTAATGGTCCAGGTATGCGGATGTTACCTCGCAGTGCCCGGTGACATCCGCTATCAATATTTCATTCTCCTTCTCAACCATCATCTTACTTATACGCTCATCATAGTACGGCTTTTTCCAGAGGTCGGGGTCACCTGTTACCCTCTTGCAGGCCTCATCGGCCCACCGGTCGATCATCTCCTTGACTTCAACCGGAGATATGCCCAGAGCATCGGCAAAGCTCGGTATATTTCCATACCCGTCCGCAAAACCGGGCACACGTTCCACCTCGGCAACTCTGTATTTTGCCACCGGCCCGATATCCGGAGCATACTCAACCCATCCATACGGAAAGTCATTATCATACTGATCGGCAAGGTCCAGATGACCTTTGCCTATCCTCTCGCATGCCGGAATAATACCGTCTGTGAACAGTCTCCCGAATCCTTCCCTTCTGGCAATTTTTTCAACACAGGCTGCAATTGCCTTCCTGCTCCGTCGCTCCATAGGTATGTCATCTGTTTCATCGTCGGAAATAATACCTCGTTTATAGAGCTCCATCAGCCAGTTACCGATCATTTCCATGGAAAGCGTATCTATTCCCAATTTGTTCGATAGTAGAGTTTTCTCCCAGAAAATCTCGAAATCTGCCAGGTCGTACATTTGCCGCGTTATCAGTCCGAAGTAGTTCACACAATTCGCCCCTCCGTTCCCTATTCCGGGCACACTCCAGTTCTCATGGCACTGTACCGGACAAAACGCGCATCCTATTGTACCAACCAGATATTTCTTCAGAACTTCTTTCATATAAGAATACGGCACCTTGTCAGTGACCTCCGTACCGTATGCAAATATATACCCTTCAGGGATCTGCCGTGCCAGTCCTTCTGCATGCAGCATGGCGGTACATGCTTTACCTCTTCCCTGAGTAAGCTCTTCGAAATATTTATCATATACAGCAAGAAATGCTTTCGGGTCCGGTACCTTCAATCCCTTTGTACCGCGTACTACGATTGCTTTGAGTCGCTTCGATCCCATCACCGCTCCGCATCTCCGGGCCGCTGTATTATTTATATCATGGAGAATAATCGCATAAATGACTTTATTTTCACCCGCAGGCCCTATACAGGCTATCTGTAAATCGGGGTCTCCTAACTCCTCCTTTAGCTTTCTCTGTGTTTCAAAGGTATCAAGTCCGGCAAGATGTTCCGCATTTCGGATTTCAACTTCATCATTATTTATATAAAGATAGCTGAGTTTCTCAGCCCTTCCTTTGATAACAATCTGGTCATAGCCCGCAAATTTAATCTCCGATGGAATCTGCCCGCCCATCCCTACTGCAGCATGCAGGCTGTTAGCTGAATTTGGTGCTTTCGTTGAGAAAATAGCTTTGTTTCCTAGCAGCGTACCGGTGAGAGGACCTGTGCTTATTATCAGGTAATTCTCCGGGTCGAAAGGCCGGGTCTCAGGCGGTACTTCTCTGGTAAAAATAGCTGCGCCGATTAACTCCCCACCGACAAAGTCCTTCACATATTTTAAAGTGGGCTCTTTTACTATTTTCCCTGTACTCAGGTCTACACGTAGTATCGTTCCTGCTATCGACATATTATTTCTCCTTCCTTTCCAGCTCAAGGAATTTCCCGGCTTTTTCCCTTGCCTTTGCCACTCCTACTCTCTCAGCAGGTAGTAGCTTCAACGCTCCACTGTAACAATGTCTGACACATTGAGGTTCACTGAAGCCGGGACACATAATGCACTTTATTGCTACGTGTTTATCAGGATTGACCGTAATTGCTCCTACGGGACAGGCTATTTCACATAGCTTACAACCAACACATTTTTCTTCATCTACCAGTAAAGTCCCGTTGCCGTTACGGCTTATAGCATTAGCAGGACACACTGCCTTACAATAAGCGTTCTCGCACTGCAAGCAAAACACCGGAATACTGTAGAGTATCCCGTTATCTACCGTACGAACCACTCTTATCCGCGATTTAACCGGGTTGAACTCACCCTCATTGACCAGGCTGCATACATTCTCGCAAATACGACACCCGCAACACTTCTCAGGGTCCAATATTATCCTTTGCATAAATCATTCCTCCGACATTTTGCAAATCTATATAGTGCCTCTATTTCAAATTACTCACTGATGATCAACCTATGGAATAGCTATATTGAGAGTGATTAATAAAGCATATATGGATAATAGTTCTTATACTAATTGTTCTAATTCAAATAGTTCTTATAGTGATTATATTATATCGAAATTTATTCTAGTGCAACATCGATCTCATTGTCAAGGTTCACAAGTATGAGCAAAAGAAAGAATACCCGGATAATAATTAGGACGTTTCATTTCAATCTTGAGTGAAAAAATAAAATATTGGAAATCAGGGGATTTTATTGTAAGTGTATATATTGGAGTCTTTGTAGCGGGTATTAAAAGGATATATCTATTTTTGCGTCAACGCATTATTTTCGTCATGTAATCTTATAAGGAACTCCGTCATTTTGGGATAGTTGTTCAGGTCCGCCTCGCCCTTATATTTTTTTAACCCCGCCTCGTCACCAGCTTTTCGTTTGAATCTTTCCATCAATTCTATTGCTGATTTGAGTTCCTCCGGCGTATAGACAGAACACAACCTGTTAATCAGATCCATATAAGGTCTGGAGGCCTTTTGTAATATTTTTTCCGCCTTTGGAGTCACAATAAGACGAATCGCCCTGCGATCCGGTAAGTCTCTTAATTTTTCTATAAGACCTTCGGCTACCATACGATCGACAATTGTAGAAATGCTATTGGTGCTCCGGTAAAGAACACTTGCCAGATTAGTCTCGATAACCTCTTCGTCCTCCACCACGTTATAAAATTTTATTGCCATCAATACATCGTATTTTTCCCTCGATAAGCCTGCTTTAGCCGATGCGATTTCCTCACTTTTTAACATTAGATTGAATGTCTGGTGCAGTACAATCCAAAGGTGATGTTCATCCGCCGTGATGTTCACCATTACCGTCCCCCTCTATAAACAGTATATTTAATATACAAATACCCTTGTCATTAAAGTTCAGGTCGATTCATTTTATCAGACTTATGAAAAAGTATCTTCTGAAGGATATCACCTGAGATGCATGAACGGATTAATCCGGTTGATTATAAATCGATTACTTTTCGCTTTAAACATTCATTATATGTGCGAATAAAATTACATATTTATGCTTATTTATTATATGATTTATTAACCGGTCATTATGACCCTGCATATACATGACTCACTAATAAATATTAACGATGATATATATTTAATTCTTAAAGGTATACCATGCCACCAGCAGACCTTATTTTGCATAATGCCGTCATAATTACCCCTGATACGGTACTACCGCAGAGAAACGCTGTTACAATATATCAGGGTAAAATCTCAGCCGTTGCCAGAGAAGATGATATCGACACTTTCAAAGGTCCGGCAACAGAATTAATCGACTGCCGCGGAATGACAGTATTGCCGGGGTTCAACGACGCACATTGCCACGTCATCGGCTTTGCCGAGAGTTTTCTCAGCGTGAATTTAAAATTAAATACTACACTCGCGATTTCAGAAATCATCGCACAAATTCATGAAGCAGCAAAAAGTATCCCGGAAGGAAAGTGGATCACCGTGAGAGGATATAATATGTTCTACGTCACGGACAAACGTCATCCTGACCGGTGGGACCTGGACAAAGCTACGTCTCGACATCCCGTTAAACTGATGCATAGAACGGGACATATGCACATATTAAACAGCCTCGCACTGAAACTCGCCGGAATCACCCGTTACACCGAGGAACCGCCCGGCAGCATTATAGAACGCAACCTCGAAACAGGAGAGCCGAGTGGCGTGCTTCACAATATGGGGGGCTACCTCGCCAAAAAGACACCGGCGCTTACGGACGATGAAATGGAACGCGGATCAAAATTAGCGAGTGACCGGCTCCTTTCCCTGGGTATCACTTCGATACAGGATGCTTCCGTACGAAATGATTTCCAGCGATTTGAGCTATTCCGGCGACTAAAAAATAAGGGGCTGTTTAAGCCAAGAGTAACCATGATGTCCGGAGTCGACTCGTTTATTCAATATAACCGACAGGGCTTAATGCCCCGTGCCGGGGATGAACGGTTACGGCTCGGAGGCGGAAAGATTATAATCCACGAGGTCACAGGAACGCTCAGCCCTTCGCAAAGCGAGTTAAACGAACAGGTACTTGAACTTCACAGGTCGGGAAACCAGGTCGTGCTCCACGCCATCGAAGAAAATACAGTTGAAGCGGCATGCCATGCTATAGAATACGCCCTGAACAAACACCCACGCCACGACCACAGGCACCGTATTGAACACTGTTCGATATGCACACCCGAAATGGTGAAACGGTTAACGAAATTACAGGTTGCAGTAACGACGCAACCGTCTTTTATCTTCTATAACGGAGAACGGTACCTCAGCACCGTACCGGATACACAACTCGCGCACCTTTATCCTGTCGGACGGCTTGTAAATGCCGGTATCGTGGTAGCGGGCAGTTCGGACTGTCCTGTAATACCGCCCGATCCGCTCGCCGGAATCTATGCCGCCGTATCGCGTAAGACCGAGAAAGGCCGTATTCTGCTTGAACATGAAAGGATTATGCCAATCGAAGCGATCAGGATGTACACCAGAAATGCTGCATATGTCAGTTTTGAAGAAACAATAAAAGGCTCGATCAAACCAGGCTATATCGCCGATATTATCGTGCTGAAAGGAAATCCCCTCCGGCTCGAACCGGACGAAATCATGAAACTTTCCGTTGCTCTTACCATTATGGACGGTGAGATTGTATGGAGGAAAGGGATCTAGCCGATCACTCCCTTTTCGATATAGTCCAGATATTGCCGTTCTTCGATTCCCAGCAATTCCCGGTACACGTATTCATTGTCCTGCCCCAGAAGCGGCGCCGCTTTCCCGTATTCCGGCCTGATACCGGAAAATTTTATCGGCACACCATCGGATGTCCTCGTGCCGAGCACCGGATGGACTGTATTCACAAAGAAATTCCCGGCTTTCAACTGCGGATCGTGTGCCAAATCATCAGTATTCTGTACTATTCCGGCGGGGACCCCCTTCTCCTGAAGCAAGGAAACGATCTCTTCCGGCTTATATCCGGCAGTCCATTGTCCAATAAGTTCGTTCAATTCGGTTTTGTGTATCATTCGCTGCGATAACGTTGAAAACTCAGGCCGTGCTATCCAGGAAGGTGCGCCCATCGCACCGCAGAGCGCTTCCCATTCCTCGTCAGTATATACTGCGATCACACACCATCTATCATTCCCCTTGCATTTGAAACAACCATGCGGGGCTGCCTGTTCGCCTGAGGGGCTGTTACCGTCGGGCAACGCCGCTTTCCCGTTGATCGAGTAGTCCATAAGACTCGTCCCCGTCAACATGCACATGGCTTCATATTCGGAAATCTCCACAGACTGTCCTTTTCCCGTACGTGCCCTGTATTCAAGGGCAGCAAGAATAGCCTGAACAGTAAAAAGTCCGGCAACAATATCAGAATATGCAAACCCTATTCCGGCCGGAGTATTTTTATTATACGAGGATAAATATGTCAGCCCTGAGAGGGCATGGATCGTATGCGCCAGCGCGACATAGTCACACCATGGTCCTGTCTTTCCCATTCCGGACAGGTTAACCATTATGATATCCTGCCGGGCTTTGCACAAACTCTCATACGTGAGCCCCCAGTTATCCATTATGCGCGGTGCAAAATTCTGTATAACCACATCGCTTATACCGACCAGCCCAAGCGCCAGCTCTCGCGCTTCCGGACGGCTCATATCCAGAGTAATGCCGAGCTTATTGCGGTTCCATGCATTGAAATAGCCCGTATTATTATCTTCCGTTCCGGTCGATACTTTCTTCGATTGAACCTTGATTACCTCAGCACCGAAATCGGCCAGCATACGTGTGGCATACGGACCAGCCAGAATCCAGGTAAAATCGAGAATCCTGATCCCTTTTAATACACCGCCTGGCATGGCACCTCACATTTAAATGACATTATCTTCAGCAAGCTTTTCAATCTCCTTCCCGGATATTCCGAGCTCATCATGATAAATCGCGTAATTATGTTCACCCTTAAACGGAGCGCGTACTGTATTCACAGGTTCAACACCGCTAAATCTCCACGGTTCTCCCGGATAGGGAAAAGAACGCTTTAACTCAGTATGTTCTACGTCAACAAAGAAACCACGTTCGCGAAGGTGAGGACTGTGGAATACTTCATCCGGCGTACTTACTGGTGCCCAGGGAAAACTCATAAGCTGTCCCAGTTCGAACAAGTCGGCAACGGTATGAGACATTGTCCATTTCATAATTACTTCAACAATGCGTTCCACGTGAGCAATCCTGTATTCCTCATCCTGCCAATCGGATTCCGTAAGTTCGTCTGCCATGTGTTCGCTCTCAAGCAGTTCCATCAACGTACTCCATTCCCTGCCGAATGTTATAAAAATAAACCCGTCACGACATGGAAATACGGCTGCCGATCCGTTCCAACTTACATTTCCGCTCCTGACCGGTATGATTTCATCGACAAAATAACCTGCCAGCATATATTCGAGAGTTGAAGACACTGCTTCCTGCGAAGATATGTCTACCTGCTGCCCGTACCCTGTAATCCGTCGTTGAAAAAGGGCAATTTGAATACCGACGGCAGCAACAAGCGAGTTGATGTAATAAGACTGTTGCCCGTATAACCGGAGAGGCGGTTGGTCCGGGCTGCCGCAGAGGGACATTTGCCCGCCCATTGCCTGCGAAACCAGGTCGCAGGACTTGTAGTTTTTATATGGACCACTTTGCCCGAACCCGGTAACCGATGCCAGTATAATGCCGGGATTGACCTGTTTTAACACATCATAATGCAGGCCCAGGCGTTCAAGATATCCGGAAGGAAAAGACTCGACAATCACATCTGCCGTAACCACAAGCTTTCGAAAGATATCCTTGCCCCTGTCATATTCCAGGTTCAGGGTAATGCCCTTTTTATCCGCATTATGGTACCAGAAAAACAGGCTGTTTTCCGGCGGACGAGCAGATTCATAAAAAGGTCCGATATTTCGTGAACGGCTGCCGCCGGGCTTTTCTATCTTGATGACGTCAGCGCCAAAGCGGGCAAGCAATCTGGAACAAAACGAAGCAGGTTCATCAGTCAGGTCCAGAATGCGAATTGGAAGTAGCGGGATCTCTTTTCCGCCCATTGAAATTAAATAAAGAGCAATGTTACAAATATTTTGCGGCCGATAATAATCAGCCCGTTCGCCATAATAATATACCTATGTACTGCATTTTATCCGAAATGCTGGCTTGATAAAACAGTCGGTGTTTCTTTTATCAAGCCAGTCGGAACTAATAACGATAGAGACCTTCTCTTTGGGAATTAATCAGACGAAGGTAACGGTCTCGGTTCTTGAGTTTCCATTTCCTTATTGCAGCAAATTACTGCACCTTCGCCGGCTTTTGTACACAGCACTTCCGTACCGCATACCTGGCATTTGTATCGTTTGCCTAATTGATTCATGAAACCGTCTCCTTATAAATATGGGTGTATCTGGTTATTTTTTGAGTTCCATTGGTTGACCGCAGCATGCTAAGGAGCCTGCACCGGCTTTGGTTACGATGAACTCCGCTCCACATTTTTTACATACATACCGTTTTCCGATTTCGTTAGCCATACCTTATCGATCCTCCTACTGTATTTTATCTCAAAGTACTCTATTTTAAAAATTATGGCTGACCGTATTTTGCCCGGAGGTCCTTCATCAGTATTTTACCCATCGGATTGCGCGGCAATTTATCGATGAATACATATGATGTAGGGCATTTAAAGCTTGCCAGTTTGGCACGGCAGTGTTGCTTAAGATCATCGGCAGTCGCCTGTTCACCCTGTTTCAATACAACGATTGCACGCGGTACCTGTCCCCATTCATCATCGGGTACAGCAATAACCGCAGACTCCTCAACTTTGGCATAAGAGTCAATCACATTCGCAAGTTCATCCGGTGAGATATTTTCGCCGCCCCTGATGATAAGGTCGTCGCCTCGTCCGGCAAGATAAATATATCCGTCTTCATCTTGCCAGCCCCTGTCTCCGGTGATTAACCAGCCGTCTTTTGTAAACGCCTGTTCCGTTTTCTGTTCGTCGTTCCAGTAACCGGTCATTATACGCGATCCTTTGGCGACGATATCACCGGTCTCTCCTCGCGGCAATTCTTTTCCATCTTCACCAAGTATCTTTACCTGAACATCCGGTAACGGTTTTCCGATAGATGAGGTAAGTCGTTTCAATTTCTTTTCTTTTTCTTCTTCCGTACCTTCGATCACATGATCGTCGGGACCAAGCGATGTGATGGTTGAAGCAGTTTCAGTCTGGCCGAAGGCATTAATAAATTTCACCTTGGGCAGCATCTTCATAGCTTTGCTGATTACTTCAAAAGGCATCGGCGCTGCACCATAGGTAATGACCTTCATACTTGTCAGGTCATATTTGCTGAAGTCAGGAGTATCGACAATGTATTTCAGCATGGTTGGAACGAGCATGGCACGGTTAGCTTTTTCATTCTGTACCGTTTCCATCCATTCTTTAGTCTCGAACTGTCGCATTAAAGCCAGGGTCCTGCCTCCATATATCGCCGCCATCATCGCCTGGATACCCGCTACATGGTAGAGCGGAACAGTGAGTATATTGGTCTCTTCTATGTCCGGATTGGCAGGTTCGACGTTCTCCAGCACGTAGCTGATAAAGCCGTTATGGCGTAGCGGGACGCCTTTGGGACGCCCGGTGGTACCGGACGTATACATTAGAATGGTGACATCGTCATCCGCTATATCGACATATATCTCCTCGGACGATGCTGAATCTATTAGATCTCCGTAAAACTGTATACCATCTGCTTTCGAATCGAGTGTTATCATGTGTTCGAGCTTCGACAGGTTCGGCTTAATTGATTTCACCATATCAATATACCGGTTGCCCATGAGAAGTACTTTTGCCTCAGAGTGTTCAAGCATGTATTGTAATTCTTCTGCTTTCGCCCTGAAGTTAAGAGGAACATAGATGACCCCAAGCTTTGCGGTGGCAAAATAGGTCTCCAAACATTCCGGGCAATTGACCTGAAACATTGCGACCCTATCACCCTTCTCCACACCAAGCTTTTGTAAAACATTGCTCATCCGGTTCACTCTATCAGCGAACATGGAATAGGTATACCGCTTCCCCTCGAAAATTATTGCATTACGGTCAGGACATATAGCCGCAGCTATACTAAGAAAATCAGTCGTGTTCATTTATCTCCCCTCTATAAATGATTGTTTAATATTCTATGGTCAATATGACCGGTAACCTGAGGTATCAAATGATCGATCATCCGGATAATGATAGTTGTAGATAGAAAAAAACCCCGTTTCATCACGGAAACGAACAAAAAATTTGGAGTGTATCCCGTCAGATTCATCTGTCAGTCAACCTGGCATTCAGTGTATTTAAAATAGCAGGTATTAGCTACTATGCGTGCAATAAAAAGAGATGTTCGCTTGATAACAAGCGAGAAGCCGATTATTAGCTCTTAATATCACACCGGTATATATTCTATCCCTTTTTTATAGTTTAGAAAAATAACTCCACGTTTATGGGCAAGGTATATTAAAAAATATATCTATTAAAAACACTATATAACGTTGTAATTAAATAATCCGCGGAATTCTATCCCGTCCTATAAAGCCGGAACTATAATACCACACAGACTATCACTATTACGTACTTCTCAGAGAATTCTTCATCACAAGACTGGAAAGCCTTCGCTCCATCTTCAGCCCTTCGGCAAGAGGTATATTTGTCCCGCGCACAAGTGCCCGCTTGGCATTTCTGACCGCAACAGGACTGAAAGACGCGATTTGTTGCGCCATTTCTTCCGCCAGCGGGAGAAGTTTCTCACCCGGCACAACACGATTTACCAGCCCGTTCCTGTATGCTTCCCCGGAATCGATCCAGCGCCCGGTAAGCAGCATTTCCAGCGCCCTTGCACGCCCGATCTTTCTCGGCAGCGTTTGCGTTGCTCCGGCAGCAGGAATAATCCCCAGTACCATTTCCGGCAAACCGAACTTGACGTTCTCTGAAGCCAGACGTAAATCACTACAAAGCGCCATTTCAACCCCGGAACCAAGTACATAACCATGAAGTGCTGCAATAATGGGCTGCGGAACACTGAGGAAGACTCCCCATATATCGCGCTCCCACCGGACCTTGCGTGCTATGATCGGCGATGGAGCCGTAAGAAATTCGGTTAAATCAGCTCCGGCACAGAATGCCTTCTCACCAGCCCCTTTTAACAGCACGACTTTTACTTCATCATCTGCACTGACAGCGCCCAGAACGTGATACAGTTCATCTCTCATTTTTATATTGTACGCATTTAAAGCCTTGGGGCGGTTGAGCGTTATATGGGCAATATTGTTCGTTTTTTCATATAGTATTGTTTCAAAGTCACTCATTTTTCTTCCGTTAATACTTTTATTCTCCCTTGAATTTTGGCTCTCTTTTATCGATAAATGCGGTAATGCCTTCCGTACGGTCTTTGGTCGTATGTAACAGAAAATAGAGATCAGCTTCCAGCCTGAGTCCCTGGTCCAGAGTGAGGTCCATTCCGCTATTGATCGCTTCTTTGGCGAAACTCAAAGATAACGGCGATTTGGCAGTCATTGCCTTTGCCATCTCTCCGGCTTTTGTCTCCAGTTCCTGGGCATCGACTACAGTGGTTATAAGACCGGCCTCCAATGCCTCTTTCGCTTCGATCTCCCTTCCGGTTAAAACCATTTCCATTGCCCGTGTTATACCTACAACCCTTGGCAACCTCTGTGTTGCACCATCCCACGGTATATAACCCTGTCCGATATGGTGTACACCAAAACAGGCGCCGGAAGCAGCAATCCTGATATCACACGCAAGCGCCAACTCCAGTCCCTGGTCAAATGCGTCACCGTTAATTGCGGCAATGGTAGGACATTTGAGCGCCGCAACAGGTGCAGCTATAGAAAGAAAACCCTTTTCCAGTTTTTCATTCAGTTGATCGAGCTCTTCAGAGTCTATTCCTTTGCAGAAACTTTTGTTACCGGCTCCGGTAATGATAACAGCCTTAATTTCATCATTTGAACTTATTTCAGCACAGATACTCGATAGCTCACCGACCATCGTCGAGTTGATTGCATTACCAACATCCGGTCGGCTAAGCGATATAATAGCTATGCCGCCGGTCTGCTCATAAAGAATAGTTTTGTTCACTACAATAGCCTCCAATTAACAATAAAACGTTTGATAATGTGTGTTTTTTACGCTTCATAGTTTACCCGCACTTCTACCTTTGAGGCAAGCCCGGACAATTATTAAAGAAAGGTTATCGATAAAGTAAGCCACGGTGTAACCGATAGACGTTCGGAATGCAGGTTGTCAGGAAAGCCCTTTCAACTAACAAAAGCGGATAATCTTCACAGATGATAGCGTTGAATATGTAAGGTTCTTCGGGATAAGTAAAACAATAAATAAGCTGTACATACCGCCTTTACTGAAACCCGATCACGAATCAATTACTTGTTGCCAACTAATGAAATATCGTTCGATATGTACAGCTTAAATTTTCTAAATAATAAATTAACTTGCTTTTGTAATTATTGTCTAAGGTTATTTTACTACAGGCCCTATCGGAAGAACGGTTCTCCCGTATACATCGTTCCATACCTGTGCAATACCGGTGTAAATAGCCGATGCACCGCAGAAGATTCCTTCCCAACCGGCAATTGTTTTAATAACGGCACTTCCGGTAGCATCGCCAATTGCAAGAAGGAAGAAAAGGACTGTTAATGAAAAGAATATGACCTGAAGCGCTCTGTTTATCTTTAACGTGCCGATATACATCAACCCGGTAAACAGTCCCCACATAATGAGATAGGCAACTATTGCGCCGGTCTCATTGGGCATTTCTATTCCCATTAAAGGCATCACAAGCAGGCCTACAAATGAAAGCCAGAAAAGTCCGTATGAAGTAAAAGCTGTGGTGCCGAACGTATTGCCTTTTTTCCATTCCATAATACCGGCAATAACCTGGGCAATTCCTCCGTAAAAAATGCCCATTGCCAGGATCATGGTCCCGAGTGTAAAAATTCCGGCATTATGCAAATTGAGAAGGACAGTGGTCATACCAAAGGCTATAAGTCCCAGAGCAGCCGGATTGGACGTAGTATCTTTTATTGATCGCGTAATATCTTGGTGTTCTTGCATGGATATAATTTCCTCCTAGTTATCAGAAAATATGACATTTACCTGTGTGTGCCCGGGTTAACGTTGTTTACGATAAAGACCTCCTTAGTATATATTTTTCACTATCTGAACAAAATCCGTTTCCTGTAAGAACCGCTTCCGTTCATCCGTAAACTTATACAGGACAAAACTATCGTTTACATTCAGAACGGTCTCTTTAACGCATTGAGTTCCGTTGTGAAGAAGGCTGCACATGTAGCAAGATAAAACCATTGTATTTTTGAAAGAGATCTCAATACACTGATGGATACCGGTTGAAGGTCCTGTCCGCACTACCTGACCGGTTTTTAACAGGTCATGCTTCTATTGGAAAGGGATTAAATATCATCAGCGGTTTTATATTCAGCAAGTTAAAAGCCTATTCCACACATTATCGCAGAATAACATAATATTAGCAAAATGACTTCCGCAGGTATGCTTATTTTTTTCGGTGCAAATCACCTGCCGCAATGATGTTTAACAGGTATTTCTACCTATCCTGATAACAATTATAGTATGTTATACCTGAGCGAACATGATACAATAGAAAACGCCGGAAGCAAGCATTTATTTTTTATTTGTACGATATCTTACCTGGTCATTATTAATCATTTATATTGTGAGTATTGCCCGTATGTAAAATACAGGCATCTATACTAAGGAATACCGGAGGAGACCTGTGATGAGCCAGGGGACTTCCTTAGAAAAAGCAATAGGTATCACTTTACGAAGGCGTTCATTCTGGAACTTTTATATTATTCTCTCGCTTTTCGGTATGCTCACCCTGGTTTATTATTTCGGTGAACTGGCACGATTTGCAGGATGGACTTTCGTGCAATACGATTTTTTCTCTACCGTCCATGATCTGCATCGTCTTCTTTTTCTAGCCCCGATTCTCTTTGCAAGCTATCACTTTAAAGTAAAAGGGGCACTGGCTACGACCAGCGCCGCATTTGTCATTTTTTTACCGCGAGCCCTTTTCATTTCCACCTATCCGGACCCGCTTCTTCGTATAATTGCGTTCACCGTCATTGTCGGCACTATAAGTGTACTCGTTGGAATAACGCGGACAGAGATAGAACGACGCAACCTGTATAGAAACAAACTGATTACGGAAAGGAATAAACTCTTCGGAATTCTGGAGAGAATGCAGGACGGAGTTATCATTATGGACCCCTCGTACAAAATACGGTTTGTTAATACCAGTATGGTAAACGAGTTCGGGGAAAGCTCTGAAAAACACTGCTATGAATACCTGCTCTCTTTCGACAGCCCTTGTAAAAGCATATGCAAACTCCCTGAAATAATAAACGGCATGACAGCACGATGGGAGTATTCCTTGCCGGATGGAAGAACGTTTGAGGTCGTTGCATCTCCGTTTACCGATTCGGATGGAACGGTTTGCCAGCTTTCCACCATGAGAAATATAACCCAGCGCAAACAGGTAGAACAGGAACTGGTAAAGCTTAATCAGCTTAAATCAGAACTTCTGTCAAACGTAACACATGAATTCCGTTCTCCGTTGACGTCGATAAAAGGTATTATCAGCAGTCTTTTACAAAAAGATATCGAATGGGATGACATGAACAGGGAAATGCTGCTAACAGGGATCAGTGAAGAAACTGACAGACTGGCAAGCCTCGTAACGAACCTGCTCAATATGAGCAAACTGGAAGCCGGTGTATGGACACCGGATAAAGAATCGTGCAATATCGCAGATATGATTAAAAGCGTCATAGAAAGTCAGAAATGGAGCCATAAGGACTATATACTGAATACGGATATCGAGCCGGATTTGCCGGAAATATACGCCGATAGCGGACAGATAAAACAAGTACTCATCAATCTTTTGGAAAATGCAATAGCCTACTCGGAAAAAGGCTCGCCTGTATCCATCGGTGTAAAACACACCGGCAATTACATCGAAGTACAGGTAGCCGATCGAGGAAGCGGTATTCCGCAAAAGGACATGAAAAGAATATTCGAAAAATTTTACCGCGGTAGCCTTAACCGTAAACGCCCCGGCGGCATCGGACTGGGGCTTTCGATTTGCAACGCGATTATTACCGAACACGAAGGGCAAATATGGGCTGAAAGTGAGGCCTCCCGCGGCTCGACTTTTCATTTCAGGCTTCCCGTAAACCTGCCTGATAAGAAAAAGAAAGAAAGGTCTGGTGGTGAAAAAAATTAAAATACTCGTCGTCGACGACGAACCGAAAATTCGTATGTTCATACGTGCCAACCTGGAAGCACGAGGTTATGAAGTCATCGTTGCACAGGACGGGAGCGAAGCAGTAGAAAAAGCAAGTCTTGAACTCCCTGATATTGTTGTGCTCGATGTCAACATGCCGCAGATGGATGGAATTGAAGCATGCCGCAGGATTAGAGAATGGACGGATATCCCGATAATCGTCCTCAGTGTACGAGGCGACGAGAAAGATAAAGTCAGCGCGCTTGACGAAGGCGCTGATGACTATGTCACGAAACCTTTCGGTATAGAGGAACTCCTTGCCAGGATCAGGGTCGCTTTAAGACGCTCAACCGCCGGTAATTCTTCACTCCCCGTTTTCTGTGCCGGCGACCTTGAAGTAGACCTATCTAAACGGCTCGTGTTAAAAAACGGCGCTGTCATCAAGCTTACAGGTACCGAATATGAACTGCTGACATATTTCATTTCAAATTGCGATAAAATACTCACTCATCAGGAATTGCTGCACAACACATGGGGACCGGAATACGGGGAAGAAAGTGAATATCTCCGTGTTTTTATCCGGCAACTCAGAAGAAAAATAGAAAACGACCCATCTAATCCACAATTCATTATCACCGTTCCAAGAATCGGGTACAGGTTTGTTAAACCGGAATAAACACACTGTCGGAACGATTCCTCAGACCTGATAACGCGATTTAATCTATTTCTTTATAAATTCTTTATACCTTTTCTTATTACCCTTATACCTTCTTAACACCAGCACACCGATAATAGCGTAAGAATATATTATAAGGTGTTATTATGAATATAGATACATTATTAATTGTTAAAATTGTGTTGCTCGGTATTATCCACTGGACGCTGGTACCGCTCGCATTACAGGCACTTATTAATAGAAACCAGGTACTCGGAGGGCGAAAGGCACCGTGGGCAATCGCAATAATATTTGTCACATGTCTGGGCTCTCTACTTTTCTTGATATGCCATCCTCAAATGCAAACTCAAACAAAATCACGCACTCAAACAGAACCATGGTAATGATAAAACGATCATAGATGTCGATTGCTATGAATAAAAAGAAGATTGCAATTATAGATGACGACCCGCTCATTTCAAATCTGATAGATATATGCCTTAGAAACAGAGGGCATGATGTGAAAGTCCTGAATAGCGGCATCGATGCAGTCAAATACCTGTTCGAAGAAAAACCGGACTCTATATTATTAGATATCGTATTACCGGACTGCGACGGATGGTTTATCGCAAAACTAACAAAGACAATAGAACAAATAAATTCGGTACCGCTTATTATAATGTCTGTTCTGGAACCCGAAACAGCTTCTTTAAACACCATTCAGCCACATGCTTTTATCCAAAAACCTTTTGCCATCGATCAGTTATTACAAACTGTTGAAATGAGCCTGAGCGTAAATACCGGTGCAGGAGCCTGATAGTACCTGAAAAGAACATTTTTGTCGGCGTATAAAACCGGCTTCATTCCGCCTTCGACAACAGGCAATCCGACCTTCCTTAATTAATTACAAACCCGGGAACTTTCCGCGAATAATAGCGGATATCATCAATCAAAAACTGCTTGACTTTCGATGTATCTACCGTCACAATAATACATTGACTGAACAAGGAGATTAGTAGCCGGAATCATGAAAACGACCATCAGAATAGTATTACTGCTTAACATCATACTCGGATGTTGCCTGTTCCTGTGTTCTTGTAATCAGGATACGACAAACCATAAAGCCCTTGGTGATAACTATATGAAAGAGGGAAATTTCGAAGAAGCCATCAAGGAATACAGTATAGCTATCGATAAGGATCCGGAGGACTACCAACTCTTTGCTAACCGCGGTACTTCATACCGTATATTAGGAGAGAACGAACAGGCAATCGCAGACTTTACGCGTGCAATCGAGCTGGCGCCGGAAGCTGCTGAAATATATAACGAACGGGCCATATCATATGGAAATATAGGCGATACCGATAGCGCCTTCGCAGATCTCAACAAGGCGGTTGAACTCGACCCTGAATTGGCAGTAGCCTACTCGAACAGGGGAGCCTTATATATCAGTCTTGAACAATATGACATGGCAATCGCAGACCTAAGCAGAGCTATCGACCTCGACCCGCTTATAGCTGAGGCGTACAACAACAGAGGACAGGCATATTTCAAGGTTGACTATCTGGAGTCCGCACTTAATGATTTTTCTATGGCAATTTCGCTTAATCCTAACTTTGCACTCGCATATCTCAACCGCGGTTGGGTATATTATGTAAAAAGCAAATTCGACCTGGCGAAACCAGATTTTCAAATGGCTGCCGATCTGTCACGTGATCCTTCTCTGACGAATTCCGCCTTATACGGGCTAGAATTAATTGCAGAAAAACAAAGCGGATAGTTAATATCCCTGTACTTCACTTTTTCTTTCCATATAAAAGTCCTTCCTTTTTGTCTGTTTTAAAGGAAACAATACCGTAAAATGCATGCCCTCATATAAAATCACATACTAAATAGTTGCGGCATGGTACTAAAGTAACACTGAGCAAATTACTTATTGGTCATTTCCGGAACCCGGTTGTCGTATATACTAAATAGTAGTACGGAAAAAAGGAAGTCAAAGTCAGGAGCAGATAAACACGTCAAATAAATAAGTTTATTCCGTTTCGTTTTGAAAAAATGAAAACTATTTTCAAATACCGTTATTTGCCGCTTTTCTTTATGGCCTTTTTTTTCGGTATTGCAATCTCATGTAGCCCACCGGTTGCCGGAGTGGTCATCCCTTCTTCATCTTCCCTGAAAGCGGATGAGAAAATCGACTCTACGAAAGAACCTTCCCCAGACGTCCAGAACACAATAGCTACGGGAGCAACACTGGATGATGGTTTTTTTAAAGTAGCTGAAGCATCCGGCAACAATAATGAAGATACGCTTTCCTTTGCAATATCGGGAAACGAATGGTGTATAGCATGGGGTATTGAAGATGCCGACCCTGAACGTAGTCTTTTTAATCTTGTCATTTATCGGGATGATATCTCGACAGGCCCGATAAAAATGTATACCGGGTCAGGTCTGATTGCCGGAGATACTCTCTACATGGACGAGGGTGGTAATGTTTATCATGTAAAAATAATATCGGCAAATGTGGGCAAATGGACGGTGACCGTAGGAGAGAAGCCGGACACCGCTTCTCTATCACCTGTCCGTATCACCAGAGTAAATTACAGGGGAACAAAGCAAAAGGTATATCCCGGCGACCTCAATGCATGTTACAAAAGAAACGAACCTGACGAATATGTAGCTATAATAAACGAAAGCGATACATGGCAGGATGTACGCGGATGGACGCTTGTAAACGAAACAAAAGGCTATCCGTTATATACTTTTCCTGAATATTTCAATGCATGTCCTTCGTATTATAAGGACTATCACACCCCGATAAGTACAGGCGTACAACCTATTCCCTGTATCTTAGGCCCTTACCAGTCGGTGCTTGTTTATACGGATGAATTCCATAGCGAAACAGGCGGCTTCAATTTCAACTACGCTCCCGGAGATATCTGGAGCAACGATGTTGCCGAAGTGGCGGTCCTTTATGATAATAACGGCAAAGAGATAAGCAGAAGAAGCTATATAGTAGAAACTGAGACCTCCGGGATACCTTCTGTATATATATCGTATATAGAGTATAAGGGCACGCCGTATTCAATCGAAGATGAAACAGGACAACATTTCAGGACTGTTGAATATGATGAATATGTGGTGATCAGAAATCGTACAACCTGCTTTCAGGACTTGAGCAGATGGACATTGAAAAATATCACAAAAGGTACTCCGGAATTTATATTCCCGGAGGACTTCTATATCTGTCCGGGTGAGACACTCCGTATCTATACCAACGAAATCCATCCTGAATGGAGCGGATACTGCCTGCGTTATTCCCCAAATCAGCTTCTCGATATCTTCGCAGAGACAGTACATTATATTTACGGCGATAAATGCAGTTTTTTCCCGCTGGGGACAGTGACTCCTCATGGGGACTGCAGCTTTCATTACGATCCCGGAAATATCTGGGACAACACAAGTCCTGACATCGCTGTCCTCTACAGTGCCGACGGCGAAGAAATGAGCAGAAAAAGCTATAGTATCAGTCATTAAGTAACGAAAGATTTCTACACAAAGATGCGACAGAGAACGATAGTAAAAAAAATCCCGTACCACCTTCTTGCAAGTACTTTGCTTTTAGTCCTTTCCATACCATTTTTCGGTCAAATCCCTGCTCATGCGGAGAGCAGGGAGCCTCAGTGCCACATTCTGGTGATCGGGGTTTCCGAATACCCGATACGCGATCATAATGTAATAGTTATCAATGAAGAGGGAGAAAATGTTATCGATATCGATCTGAAATATTCGAATAACGATGCTCACGATATATACGACGATTATAGTTCTGTCTGGGGACCCGGAGGCGCAACGTTACTACTCAACAAAGATGCCACCAAAGCCGATATTTATTACACAATACAACGGTTGGTGGAGGATACATCCGCTGAAGACAGAGTACTTATATATTTTTCCGGGCACGGGAAAACACCTGATGAAGCGGGATCGCTGCCCGGCCGGTTATACGCACAAAGATCGGGTGCCGGTTTTATCAGCCCGTATGGCACAAGGATAAGTCACCTGGACTACGAAATATCGGCTGTTGAACTTGCCTCCTGGCTAAAAGACCTGAAATCAAATAATGTGGTAATTATGCTGGATACCTGCTATGCGGGCTCATTTAATCACGAATTGAGCGGTAATGGAAGAGTGGTTCTCATGTCATCCGCAGCGGATGAACCGTCGCTTGAATGTTCGGAAATCGGTCACGGCTTGTTCACCAACTTCATATTACAGGCCGTTAATGATTTTGATAATGCCGATACTAATCATGATAATGTACTTTCAGCCGAGGAAATCTTCGACTATGCTGGACCTTTGACGATAGACGGTATATGTACCTGTAACGAAGAACCTCTTAAAGACAGTATAAAACAACACCCGGTATTATCGGACGGCTATCCGGGAGAACTCGGACTATTTATGAAAGTGACAGTAGATATACAGATCCCTTCTCTTTCACAGACTGTCACATATACTGTTGACGAAAATACATATTCATCGGGGGCACCATCATCTTTTCTCTGGACACCGGGATCAACGCATTCGCTCGAAATCCCCTCGACTCTGGAGAGCGACACGGGAGAAAGGTTTACATTCGTGTCATGGAATGACGGGAACACATCCGTCAAAAGGACAATAACGGACGGAGGAATATATACAGCCACATATAAGAAACAATATAAAGTGAACCTCTATTCATCATACGGCAGTCTCTCCGGAGAGGGCTGGTACGATGAAGGCGCAACGGCTACACTGGCTGCTGCACCGAAAAATGAACTGCTAATAAGGCGGAAATTCAGCGGGTGGAGCGGAGATATAAACGAGAACAATTCCGTTACAGCTATCTATGTAGATTCGGAAAAAAATATTGAGGCCCGGTGGTATACGGACTATTCATTGCTCTATATGTCAGCTATGTGTATGTTGTTTATTTTGTGTGCCGGCGTTGTTCTTTATATTTACATGAAGAAAAAACACCGGCACGCTGAAAGCGGATAAATACTTTAATTTATCTGCGAAAAACTGAACAAAAACGTCCGATAATTCGTATATATAAAAAAACCTGTTTTCTTAATAGTTGCAAAAACACATGTTTTATATTAAATTATGGATATATCATAATCGTGGCTGAACTTATTGGGGAAAAATGAGTTATTATATAAAAACGGAAGAAAAGCCGGAGGATGATAGATGCAACAAATGATCAGATGCCCGAATTGCGGTTCTCCTAACACCCCCGGGCAAAGATTTTGTGGCACATGCGGTGCTAATTTACCTGCTGGTTGCCCCAACTGCGGTGCTGAAAATGAACCGGATGCAAGATTTTGCGGCAACTGCGGTGCTCAGTTACTTGGAGATTATCAACAGGGAGATTGGGGACAACAACAGGACCCGATGCAGCAAGGGGGATGGGGAACACCCCCGGGTATGCAGCAGCAGGGCGGGTGGAATCAACCGCCTCAACCACCGTCACCCGGTATGCAACAACAGGCAGCATGGGGACAACCACCGTCACCCGGCATGCAGCAGCAGGCATGGGGACAACCACCGCAACAGCCGGGCGGTCAGCGTCAGGGAAACTGGGGACAACCTGCCGGAATGCCAAGACAAAATGCGTGGGCTCCCGGAGCACCTGGCGCACAGCGAAAAGCGCCCTCCTCACAGGGAACATACCTGATAATTTTGCTCGTAGTCCTGTTAATTGGTCTGGGAGGATTTGGATACTGGGCGTTCTACGGCTCACCACCGTGGCAAGGCTCATCATCCGGTTCAACATCGCTCTCGATTACCGGTGGACCTCTGTTTTCTCCCACATCTACAGAGGGATCTGATACAGTGAGTATGGCTGTCACATGGGAGACCAGTGACCTTTCCATCGGCAATGTAGAGTACGGCATCGATACCAGCTATGGAAGCGTATCAAACTGGGAGTCGAATTACGTTAAATCTCACAATATTGAAATAACCGGACTCGACAAAGATACCAGCTATCATTGCCGTATAGTCTCCAAGGATAAGAAGGGGAACGAGGTCACTTCAAACGATATAAGCTTTAAAACGCCACAATAAATAGTTATCGCTGTATTCGCACGACATTATTTAAAGCTGATTATCAGACAGTATATTATTATGCCTGAGAATTGATACGTTTCTTGTAGTAGCTCTGTATATTACAATCGCATACTTCCAATAAAACAACCTTCCATCCGTTATGTGTTCATTACCGGGCACATCGACTTTTTAACGTAAAATATCTTTTCCGCTGAGATGCACACATAGGAACTGCTATTGCACTACCACTTATATTCTAGTATATAATATAGCTAATCGCCGATAATAAGATAAAAACAACTGCGGCGGGAATTATTACAGCAGAAACGGGCACTCTGGGTACAACGGATAATAAAAGCAACCTTTTGAAGACGATATAATATCTCCATAAATTCGATAACAATATAAAAAGCTACGTTCCATGCTAATAAAAAAAGCCCTGGAAACAAATTCTACCAGAGAAAGGGCAGAACTGCTCTTAGCCGACCTCGAAAAACTCAAGGAAAAAGTCTCTTCTATTGAAACCCAATATGACATTTTGCAGACCGATTTCAGCAAAATGTGCGAAGATGCAATAGCGAGATTAAGTAAAATAAAAACCGATCTGGACCCTCTCCACACCCATGAAAAACCAACTGTAGATGTAAACAGCATTATCGCGGACGGATTCGATGTGCTGGAACCTGAGATCAATAACCTTAAAGCTCGCTTTAAGCTCGGCATATTGCCGGTTGATCTTAAAGTCAAGCATCAAAATATTTTAATTGAAGACACCGAACCGGAACCGTATGACACAGGCAAGGTTCAGTTTGCCATCGATAGAACGGCGGGAGGCATCGAGTACGTTCTTGATAAACTTGGAGATATCTTGATACTTCCCATCGTACTGGTAGTCAATATGTTAAAAGCACTCAGACGCCTGATAATACGAAGATAGAAATTCTGTTTACCTTCGTATATTGACCGCCAACTCTGCTGCCACCGAATTACCCTCATTCTTTCCCCAATTGAAATTCGCATAATAAACCACAGGAAATTCATATAACTGAGCAACAGGACTATTTACATTGAGGATAAAGATATGTGATGAGGTTGATCGATGAGATTAATACTGACTAGGAATCAGTATTTTTATCGTCTTTTTCTTTAAGCCATTTTTCTATTTCAGTGACCACATTCGGCTTCTCGGTGAGACTATCCAGAAGTTCATAAATTTCCCCGAAACGTTCTACGACATCCCGAGCCGATGCCTGGGTCGCGAGTGATGCCATAGTGAGCTGGCTTGCCATCAGCATAAGGCTTTGTTTCTGCATATTCTTGACGGCCTCTTCCTGAGAGAGACGCACGTGATTGGCAACACAGTTCATAACTTCTTCCTGTGTTAAATATTCTTTATTGCAAAAAGGACATTTCATATATTAATAATCCGCAGTACCTTTTATGTAATTGTATCCTCTTATCTGTATTAAATCAATAATCTGCAATCGATTCGTTTACCCTTAAGGATACATGTACCGGTCGCGAAAAGCAGTATCTGTTGTCCCGATTTATTCCCGGTAAATTGTCTGACGTAAAAACGTATTAAAGCCGGGGAATCAGATGCAATACGGACGCTTTAAAAGATGCCTCGACCTCCTGGCCTATTTCAAGCCCCATCTCTTCCCATGATCGCCAGGTGATGACCGAAGTCAATGTAAATCCGCAATCCATTGTAACTTTAAGCTGAGAGCCGAGAGGAAATGTCCTTGCTATTTTGCATCGTAGCCGGTTACGTGCGGTGGAGGGTACAGGTTGTTCTGAAAGCAAACTGATAGTGACATCTTCATAATGCAGGTAGGCGGTTACCTTATGGCCAAGAGGCAGATCACACACAGCCTGCAGTTGATATCCTCCTATGTCGACCGATACCAGGCCATTATCACACCTAGCTATTGTTCCGTGCCAGATATTTCCCGCTTCGACAAAGCGTGCAATATCCTCATTTATAGGGGAGCCGAATATCTCTTCCGGTTTACCCATTTGACCGATCATACCATTCATCAATACGAGCACCCTGTCAGCAAGCACAAGAGCTTCATTGTGCTCATGAGTAACCATAATTGTGGTTATTTTGGTCTCTCTCAGAACATTGCTGAAATCTTCCAGCAGGGCCTGACGTGTAGGAGTATCCAGTGCACTAAAAGGCTCGTCAAGAAAAAGCACTTCGGGCTGTAGAACAAAAGCACGTGCGAGGCTTACCCGTTTAGCTTCGCCTCCTGAAAGCATACGGGCCTGCCTCTTGGCCAGGTCTCCTATACCAAACCTCTCAAGCCATTTCTGCGTCCTCTTTCCGGCTTCATTTCCTTTTATACCACGTAAACGCAGACCAAGTGACACATTGTCCCATACAGAGCTATTGAGCAGAAGCGGTTCCTGAAATACTACCGCCAGTTTACGGCGTTGTTGAACGACATGATCATTATTCTGGACTGAAATCCCTTTATATAATATCGTCCCGGCCGCCGGTTTCAAAAGCAATGCCAGGCAAAGAAGCAGGGTTGTCTTGCCGGATCCGTTCGGTCCGATGACCATCAGCACTTCATTGCCGTATACCTGAAGTAATGGTACATCCAGCACTTTCTGTCCGCCAAGTATAACTGAAAGGTCTTTCACCTCAAGGGCACAGGGAGAATCTGCCGTATTGCCCGACATCATCTTGGTTTACTCCTTTGCTGAACAATCGTGAGCAACATATTTACCAGATAAACCAGTGCCATGAGAATAATGCCCAGGGCAATAGCCATTGCGAAATCGCCTTTACTGTTCCATAACACTATAGACGTAGTGAGAATCCGTGTATCGTCTTTCACATTACCGCCGACCATTATCGCAGCGCCGACTTCAGATATTATAGAACCAAAGCCGGCCATAACCGCTGCCAGGAGAGGTAGTCTGGTATCTCTGATCAGCAGCCACAGCAGTTGCCAGCGCGAGGCGCCAAGAGCGAGAATCTGGAGGCGGAGCTTGGGATCGATCTGTTGAATGGAAGCCATAGTGAATCCGGTAATGATAGGGAGCGAGATGATACACTGAGCGATTACAATAGCATACGGCGTATACATTAGCCCTAAAACCCCCAAAGGACCTGTACGCCAGAGGAAAACACTGACAATCAACCCGACAACTACCGGTGGCGCACCCATGCCCGTATTAATCAAGCTGACTAGAAACCGGCGTCCCAGAAAGCGGGTCAATCCGATAACCGTACCCAGTGTAATGCCTATGATAAGGCTGATGCCGGTAGCTGAAAGAGAAACGGCAAGGGAAAGCAGCGTGACATGGATAACTTCAGGGTCTCCATGAATCAACAACTGGAAGGCATTAATTATGCCTTTTATAATAAGATCCAAACTTTTCCTCTTTTAAAAAATGAGGTGCCTTCTATCCCCGAAAGGATAGAGGGCACCAATATTGCTAGACGCTACCCAGGTCTGCTTCTGTTTTATTCGCATCGGGGAAAAACAGGGGCTGTCCATATTTATCAACACCAAATGTCTTTATTACTTCTTGCGTCTTGGGAGCCACCATGAAATCCACGAAGGCCTCGCCACCTTTTGCGTTTATCTTATCATTTTTGGCGGGATTGACCTGCATAACGTGATAAATATTAAGCAGAAGGGGGTCGCCCTCGGTAAAAATATCAAGCTCAAGGTTGGCCTTGGTGCTCAGATAGGTCGCGCGGTCGGTAAGGGTGTAGCCCTGTTTCTCTGAAGTTATTGTTAGAGTGGCGCCCATTCCCTGGCCCGACTCCTGGTACCAGCTCTGGCCGGCGGGGTCGATGCCAGCCTTCTTCCAGAGACTGAGTTCCATTTTATTGGTGCCGGAGTCATCACCACGACTGACGAATATCGATTGAGAGTCGGCGATTGCTTTCAGAGCAGCAACCGCATCTGATGTCCCTTTAATACCGGCGGGATCGGCCGGGGGACCTACAATAATAAAATCATTGTGCATTACCAGTTTCCGGCTGATACAATCGCCATTTTCCATTAATGGTATTTCTGAAGTCGGGGCATGGACCAGCAGTACATCTGCTTCACCGCGTTCGCCCATAGCTAACGCTGCACCGGTACCTACGGCTACTGTCTTGACATGGTAGCCGGTCTGCGACTCAAACATAGGCACAAGTACATCCAGCAAACCAGAGTCCTGTGTACTTGTAGTCGTAGCTAAAATAACTTCCGGATTTTTAGGTGATGAAGAACAACCTGCAATAAGGCTTACTACCAGTACACACATTGTTAACACAAGACCTAATTTTAACAATTTGTTTTTCATTCTATATATTCCTCCTTTTTCTCCATTTTCATGCTGTGAATTACGTTTTCAAGTTCAGTTATATTGATTTTTTTCCATAGAGTCGGGCCCGATATGCTGGATCTTACCCGTATCAGAAACATCGTAACCTGGCATGGAATGCATCATATTCAGGAAACTCTTGCTGCAAACGACTTCATGGAGTTTACGCAGTTTTGGTTTCTCAAATGTGTCCGCCAGTGTTATGAGATCATAACGTTCTTTAAGGATGGGAATAAAATTAAGTCCAAGTACAATAGCAGCAGATTCTGCTCCTAACCCGACGTCAGCACGACCATGGGCAATCAGAGATGCTACTGCCGTGTGTGTTTTTTCCTCGTGGTCATAACCTGCAATCCGGTTTGGTTTTATTCCTAAATCAAGAAGGCAAGAATCGAACAGGGTCCGTGTTCCCGAGCCGTTTTGGCGATTTACAAAGGTAACATCCGGCCGTGTTAAGTCATTTATGCTTTTTATAGATTTTGGGTTTCCCGGCGCAAGGATAAGTCCTTGAAACCGTTGTATTAGATTTATTAATATGGTATTTTCATTTGGCATCAACCTCCTGATAAAGGGTATATTAAACTGACCGCTCTCGCTGTCTAGCAGGTGGCTACCGGCAATGTCAACCGAGTGACTTGCCAGTGCAACAAGTCCTGGAAAGCTGCCTATAAATGTAGCGGAAAATCTGTAGTCGGGATAGAGTATACCCATATGACTACCGATTAGTTCTACGGTCAGGTCATGACTTCCCGCAAAACGGACCTCTTTAAGATGCCTGGCAGTAACCGTGTTCCGCTCGCTGGCTGTTTGGGCACGCCGTTCACGCCATTCCCCCAGACGTTCTACAAAAGCTGCTGTTATTTCTTCCACGGTAAATCCCAGGCTAAAACTTTCAAGAATCGCCTCTTCAACTACAAGGGAAAGACGTTTACGTTGTTCCAGCACGAAGGATTTTTCGACAATCATGGATGAAATGACAGTGCCTTTTCCCGGGCGGCTGACGGTAATCCCGTCTCTTTCAAGCTCCCGATATGCTCTGGCGACAGTTCCCGGGTCGACATCCAATTGTTCTGCAAGGCTTCGTATAGCCGGCAGAGAACTGCCCGGTTGAAAATCACCTGTCGCAATTTGTCGTTTTATATGGTTCGCTATCTGAAGATAGATTGCTTCACCATGCTGTAAATTAATATCGATATGCTGTATTGTATGCATATAATACCTACAATTATTAAATTGTATTCATAAATTGCTGAACAGTCAATAATTAATCGGTGAATATTCTCGTAAATGGCACTTTATCCCGATACTTGTTCTCTATTCCGAAATCTATGATACGGCTAAATAAATTGTAAGATTATGTTTGGTTGAGTTACTATATCCATATAATGAACACTGCCTTATACACATGTAAATTTAATAAATTATGGATAAGCAAGGGTGATTTCCGATGGCAATTAACTGTGTAATTGTGGTAGGAGCCGGGGCGAGCGGCATGATAGCGGCAGGCCATGCTGCAGAATCGGGCGCCGGTGTATTACTTCTTGAAAAAATGTCACAGCCCGGAAAAAAGCTCCTGATCACAGGAAAAACACGCTGCAATCTGACGAATACCAGGCAATTGGATGACTTTATTGCCATGTACGGTCTCAACGGTCGATTTCTCTATAGTACTTTTCATAAATTTTTCCGTGATGAATTGCTGGCACTACTGAAAAAATACAGAGTAGCAACCATTACAGAACATGACGGAAGAATATTCCCCGCATCCGAATCTGCCGGAGATATTGTAAAAGCTTTTATGGTTTATATTTCGTCATACGGGGTAGACATGCAGACGGGAATACATGTTACAGAAATACTTGTGAATAATAACCATGTTACAGGAGTACGTACAAAAAAGGAGTTCTATCCGGCAGACGCAGTTATTCTGGCAACAGGCGGGACTTCCTACCCTGCCACAGGGTCTACCGGAGACGGTTATCGAATTGCACAGGCTCTCGGTCACTCCATCGTCAATTTGCGGCCTGCCCTGGTACCACTGGCAGTTGCAGAAATCGACCTCGCGCGTTCCATGCAGGGTGTGAGTCTGACCAATGTGAGAATGACCGCATACAGTTGTTCGGCCGATAAAATAGGGGACATGCCAATGCCTGTTAAAGATAAAGGACGTGGAATCGAAAGCCGGACTGCCGGTAAAGCCGTAATAGAAAGCCGTACCGGTGATTTGATGATAACACACTTCGGGATAAGCGGTCCGATCACGTTACAGATGAGCCTCGCTATTGTTGATGCGCTGGCACAGGGACCTGTGAGCGTATCTATCGATTTAAGACCTGAACAGACCGAAAAACAGCTCCATGAAGTGCTTCAGCGTGAGTTCGACCTGAATCCGGCAAGAAGTTATAAACATCTTCTGGGAAAATTTCTGCCTCACAAGATGATAGCTCCGTTTATAGAAATAACGGGTATCATACCGGATAAAAAGGGCAATCAAATTACCCTGAGTGAGCGGACCCGCCTCGTACATATCCTAAAGTCGCTGCGGTTCAATATCGAAAAGCCGTTATCGTTCAAGACCGCCATGGTAACTGCCGGCGGCATCGCCCTGAATGAAATCGATCCCCGTACAATGGCCTCACTCATAATTAAGGGACTGTTTTTTTGCGGTGAAGTTATGGATATCGATGCCGATACCGGCGGTTACAATTTACAGGCGGCTTTTTCCACCGGCTATACTGCTGGAGAACATGCGGCCCGCTATGCTGCTTCGGTAACCGGAAAAAAGTAGTCCGCACATATAATAACACCGGTATAATAAGCATGAAATATAGTAACAGGTACCGGGATTTCCCCTTTGCCGGTAATGTCGATATAGCGCATATCGTGGTTAACAATTACAGGACATTAACGCCGAACTCTTTCAGTGCATCTGCAAGTTCACTGAGCGGCAGTCCCACTACATTAAAATAGTCCCCTTCTATTCTATCGATGATCACCGCACCAAGCCCCTGTATCGCATACGCACCTGCCTTATCCAGCGGCTCTCTCGATTTAACATATGAATCGATTTCTCCCGGAGATAGACTTTTCATATAAACAATCGTCCCCACTGACCGTGATACGGTCTTGTTGCTCTTCACATCGATAATTGTAAAACCGGTAATTACAAGGTGCGATTTTCCGTTTAATTTGTCGAGTATTTTTTTCGATTCAGCGATATTTTCAGGTTTTCCCAGTATTATATTTTCAAAGACAATAAATGTATCTGCTGCAATTATCAATGCATCCGTATGCCTGTTTGCCACGACCAGCGCTTTTTTATATGAAATCGATTTAGCCAGCGTATGAGGATCATCTGTGGAATGTAACTCTTCAGCATGATTACCGGGTTCAACTTCAAATTCAAGTCCCGTCTTTCGCAGCAGTTCCTCTCTTCGCGGTGATGCTGAAGCTAATATAATTCGTGTCATCGACTGCGGCCCTCCGGGTATACTTGATTTATCTTGAAAAACATTATGTCTTCTATTTCAATTTCCACTTCAGAGTGACCTTATACCTTTGTCAAGCGGCACTCACCTATAGTCCGGGAATGGCACCATAACCCGTAAATTATTTTATCTACAATCAATTAAACGATGATTCAAGAACTTTGATATAACTCTACGAACTACAGGAGTTTTAGAAAAGCTTGAACAGCCGGCTTACTCCTCCCTGCTGAAACAGGTATATCCTAGTCCTTGCTTTTTGCAGAGAAAAAGCCCAGAGACAGAAATAGTATTGCTATCCCCAGAAAGAGCATGATGATAGGGTAGAAATTGAATTTTGTATAGACAGGCGCAGCTAACACACCGGCAAATATGAGTATAGAGTACAGGATAACTATCCCGCCAATTGCGACACATACCCATTTAATCATATCTGTCATATATTGCACCTGAATTAAGTATACCATATGAGTCAACAGAATTATTGCTAAATTATGAAGAAATACAACCTGACTGTATATTGTAAATCGTGCCTGTTAAAGTCTGCCTGCTTTACTGATATGCTCTAGCCGTCCCAATACGAGCAGGGTGTAGACACAGGCTTTTTATATGTGTAAGATTTAATTAAGCAAAACAATCGAGTTTCAAATATCCGGAAACACGATTATATAATATAAGAATACCCGGTATGATGAAAGTCTTGTTCTTGCGGTATGATGAAAGCAGGCGTTCTTGAGAACATACAATGTCTCCGGTTCCGGAACATACCTGAACCGGAACTCCTTCACTATTCAGCTATAATAAAAGTGAAGGTATGTGGTATTTGCGGGACAGACCTTCGGACATACCGGTACGGACATTCCAAGGTCACTTTACCGCATGTCCTGGGACACGAGATTTCCGGTGAAATAATAGCGGTTGATAATTCAGTAAAGGGATATCATACCGGTCAGCGGGTTGCCGTAACACCGAGAATTTCCTGTGGAACCTGTTATTACTGTCTCCACGGCCAACCGCTCTACTGCGAAAACAGCAGGACATTCGGGTTTCAGTTGCAGGGAGGTTATGCCGAATATATGCTGGTACCGGAAAGAGGTATCCGATACGGCGTACTTAATACAATACCGGAAACGCTTGGCTTTGAGGAAGCATCCCTGGCCGAGCCGGTGTCTTGTTGTCTTCGGGCACAACGTACCTGTAATGTCGGACCGGGGACCTGTATCGTAGTGATAGGGGGCGGGGCCATGGGCATCATGCATTGCCGGATTGCCAGGGCTAACAAGGCAGATACTATCATACTTGTCGACCGCAATACGGACCGGCTGGAAAGAATTTCCTGTACATCCATTGACATGCTGATCGATTCGCGCAAAGAAGATGCTGTGACACGTATTATGAAAGCGACCGAGGGTCGAGGCGCCGATGTTGTCATTGTTGCCTGTTCATCGGGAGAGGCGCAAGTACAGGCTATATCACTTGCGGGAAAAGGGTCAAGGATCAATTTATTCGGCGGCCTGCCACCCGACAATGCGAATATATTGATTAACAGCAATGACATTCATTATCGTGAAATAATGATTAACAGCACCCATGGATCATTGCCGTCGGATAATATGGACGCATTAGAAATAATGGCAAATAAAGAACTGCAGGTACTTGACCTGCTATCAGACCTGTTTCCCGTAGAAGAAATCGAGACTGCATTTGAGCGCGCCGCAAGCAGACAAACCCTGCACGTCGGCATATGCCCCTGATATCCGCTTCCGGACCGGATTCCTCATTTAATAGAACAATTACTGACAATTATGTTTTCATTGTACCCATCACAGGTACCCTCTATCGTTGCACTTCCGCCTATTGTCAGCGCTTCGACGGCTGTCTTGTCCCCGGCAGCAAATATGCACTGTGTACTGAACTGTTCGGTCTCACCGCCGCCGCCGAGCATCACATAGGGAAGCCCCTGATCTGTCTCGCCGTTCCTTTCGACCATACCGGTAATTTCAAGAAGACTTCCGTTATATTTACTATCTGCTGCAGCTTCATCCGCCATATATTCAAGGATTAGAGTTCCCGCTTCGACCTTTACTGCAGTCTGCTTTGGTGTCGTATCGGTAGTCTCTTCAGGTGTTTGGGCCGTTGTGGTTTCAGGTGCAATAGTCGATTGCCCCGATTTTGAAGGAAGGAAAAAGGTCCCTTCAGAAATTATCCCGACAGCAGCAACTGCAAACAAGAGCACTACCACACAAATGAGAAAGATCATCCCTGACGATGAACCTTTTTTCTGTGGTGCTTGCGGACCATATCCGTACGGTTGCTGATAATGCATTCCCGGTTGTTGCATAGGCTGCTGGTATTGCTGATACGGTGGTTGTGCCGGCTGTTGATATTGCTGTTGCGGGTATTGAGGTTGCACCGGCGATTGCCAGTACTGCTGCTGAGGCGATTGTTGAGGCGGTTGCTGGTAGAAACCACCCTGTTGTTGTGAGAATTGCATACCGCAATTCCAGCAAGACGGCTGGCCTTGATAGTTTTGTGCGCCGCACTGCGGGCACTGAAATACCTGCCACATTATTGGCTCCTCTGGTTCCTGATGATATTACAGGTAAAAATTATACACCCTCATAGCATAAAACAGAACTCCATCATATAACAACTATTAAAACATCGTTAAATCATCCGGCAAGCCTCATATCACCTTTAATATTGTTTGTAATTTATCTTATCTCTGAAGAAGTAATTGGTATTTACTATTGCTGCCAGTAGGCGAATTTACCTGTCCGCATGACGATTCAACAAGTAAAAAATAATAAGCGCGCTGTTCTTATTTCAAGTACTTTTACAGTTAATAATCAGGTATCAAAGCGGAAGCCTATAGTGTTACCGGATGTTACACTTAAAATAGAGAAGATGAAAAAGACCATTATTTGGAAAGGAGAAAAGTAAAATGCAATGGGAATTAGTTGTTGCATTAATTATAGCAGTGCCGATTATTCTCTTTCCTGTAGCACTGATTTGGTATATGAACGTTGGTGGCATTTTTACCGCTGCCAGAGACGTCAAGATAGCCCGGAAGAATAAAGCGGAAGCAGTAAAAGTCAAGGCGGAATAAGTATAATGCTGTTTCGCTTGTATAAGGAGAGCCGGTAATGTTATGGGAATTGGTGCCGGCAATAGTCTTTACTCTTCCGGTTATAATACTATCCCTTTTATTAATTCTATACAGAAATACAGATTAACCCTGACGCCTACCTGTTAATAAAGGGAGAGCTATTAGAGAGAAGGTTTGTCCATAGCAAGCTCGCTACCATCACGTCAAGGAAAACACGGAAACTTCAAAACCTTTTCTCCCGTTTACCCGTGTCCGATATGCCGTAATAAATGGAGTGCGCTCTTTTTTCGCAAGTAAACCGTTACCCCTGCAATCGACATCTTTCCAATAAAATTACAGGAAAAATATCTTACCGATTGCATAATATAACCGTGTAATCTACAATTATCTTCAGGAAGTGCACAGTAACCTTCGGTAACAGGGATTTTCTTTTTTGTTCTTTGGCGACGATTGGAATAATCTATCGTGAGCACAATCAAGCCGTGCAGACAGAACATTTCACAGGGCACTACATAGCATCTTCCCGAATCGTAATATCAACAATTCAATTATGATAAATAGACTCGCAATCGATAACAAGTGGTACGTGCTGGGACTGAGCACATGTACTTTAATGTTCGTTATTGCTATGCCGGAAATGTGCATGGCGGTGCTATTTAAAGAAATATCGACAGATTTGAATCTGAACCTGGTAGAAATAGGCATGGTGTGGGGTATCATCCCGTTTTCTTCTCTCTTCGTACTGTTCCTTGGCGGCGCACTATCTGATAAATTCGGAGTAAAACGTACACTTATAGTGACATGTTTCTTTTCAGGATTGTTCGGAGCTTTAAGAGGTATTTCCTGGAATTTCATCAGTTTACTCTCCATTGTTTTTCTGCTTGGCATTTTTACGTCAATCGCAAACATCGCCTCAATGAAAGCTGCCTCCACATGGTTTACGGGGAAGAAATTGGGAGTAGCAAACGGTGTGCTGGCGACAGGAATGGGAACCGGTTTTACTGTATCGTCCATGATAAGCGCTACAGTGTTATCTCCCTGGCTCGGTAGTTGGAGATATGTGTTGTATTTGTACGGCACGATTGCCATTATAATCGCCTTATTATGGGTCTTCACCATAAAGGGATCCGGTAAAGCAGGACCGGCAAAATCGGAAGATACAATATCATTTAAACAGTCGATATCACACGTACTCCACATAAAATCAGTCTGGTTTCTCGGTCTGACCCTGTTTGGTGTTGTAGGCAGTATCCGGGGCATGATCGGCTACCTGTCCCTCTATTTACAGGGGAGCGGTTGGGCTACGGCAAGCGCAGACGGCACAGTAGCTGCATTTTGCGGCATAAGCGCGGCTGGCGCTATACCGATAACAATGCTCTCCGCTCGAATCGGTTCCAGAAAAAAAATTATATTGCCCTATCTCACCATGGTCATTATCGGTATTGCATCTCTCTCGTTGATAAACAATGCATTTGTCTGGCTCATCGTACTGGCTATCGGAGCAGGTCGTGACGGGTTTATGGCACTCTGCATGACGATGATCACTGAAACAGAAGGAATAGGACCGGAATATTCAGGAACAGCTCTGGGGTTGATGCAAAATATCGGCCGTATCGGACCGATGATTTCCCCTGCGCTGGGAAACAGCCTTGCATCTATCAGTCCGGGGTTTCCGTTTGTTCTATGGTCGATGTTTGCCATGATCTCATTCATCAGTTCCTTTTTCATCAGAAGAAAAAGGAGTACAGCTACATCCGTACTGTAAAATACCGTATATATTCTGTTATGTAATAAGAACATTCCTTTATATAGCTCACCGTAAAAAGCTAAAAACAGGCTATATGTCCAAACTTCGCGTTATCCGGGTGATACCGTATATCACGGTCAGGCCGCACAGGATATAGTATTTTAATAACGGGCTTGCTATAATCTTTACTATACGAACAAGGAGTATTACTTGGCTACTTATCGAAAAGTTAATTTTTCGTATGTGTTATACAGGCCGCTCATAAGACTGGCGGTAGGGTTGATCATTCTTGCCGTAGTCAATATTATCCTGACCAGCCTGCCTATGATTACGGCGGTTCGAATACCGGTAATTCCTGTAACCGTCAACGCAGTAATATCTTTCGTTATCGGCATTATAATGATATCCCTGCTTATCACATTCCGCCGTGAATTCGTGCCGCGCCTTGAAAAAGCAACTCCGTCATTCAAAGAGCTCGCCGATATCGTTCACGCGGCAACTAACATAGCTATAATCGTCGTCGCATACCTCATGTTCGACGAGATAATCATGCCGTTTCTCAAACAATACACGTGGATATATCCGCTCTTTTTCCTGGCTCTGGTGCTCTGGCCGTTGATCGCTCTGGTTATCGCACTTTATAAAAGCAGCGATAAACTCGCGGACGAAGCGACATTTAAAATTGCAGAAGTAAGAGGAGAACTTATCAGGTGCCCCCATTGTGCAGCCCTCATCCCGTCAAATGCACGTTATTGTACAAATTGCAGCACGAAAATCGCTCTCGCAGTTGCAAAAGTACATACGACACGATGTATGGAATGCGGTACGGAAAATAATCCCGGCGATACATACTGCCTCGAATGCGGCAGTCCTCTTCCTTCGGCACAGGAAATGCAAGACATTGCCGAAGAGTAATGCATCTCCGGCAATTACCGTTTTTTCCTCTTGTATCTATTGTATATTTCTATAACAAATATATTCACGATTACCGCAACGACAAGAGGAAGCGCGAGCAACCACAGATTTTCAAATATATCTATGCCTAAATACTGGCAGGTAAAGACAAGGACAAACGACAGGATTATTCCCAGTCCTATAGATCCCATTGCCAGAAATAAATAAATCATTTTGTCAGTTCTCTACCTGTAAACGTTTCATCAGGTGCATACATCTCCATTTTACCATGTCCCCGCTGAATCTCAATCGATGTTCCATCCGGTTTCCCGTGAAAAGCATTCCTGCAGTTTATTTTATTTATTAACCGGCAACCGATAAAATAACAGGATACGTAAAGAGCACACCAGCCGGAGATGAGGGCAGAAAATGAAACTGAGACGAACAGCATCAATGTACGCTATTGTTACAGGACTCGGTATGATAGGAGTCTGGATAATGTTACTCGTTACGGGCAATGATCCTCAATTACAGAATGAACTGGAGACTATACCTTTGTCAATTACCATGGCTATTATCTCGGACGTTCTTACCGGAATCACCCTTATAACAGGAGGTATGGGCCTGCTGATGAAAAAGGAATGGTCGGTCAAAGTATTTCTCCTGTCTATGGGCTTCTTATTCTATTCGGTGATAAACGCCGCAGGCTTTTACGGACAACGGGGCGATATCGGTTTTGTGGTAATGTTTGCCGTCATTTTCATTTTGGCAGTAATGTTCACCGTGCTTGCACTACACAAAAGCCCGCTACGATAAACGACTTACACCTTACGATACAAACACATCGCCATGTGATAAAAATACTCTCGTATTTGAAACATATATCGAGCTTACAGTAAAATCTGATTAGATAGAGCATAAAAATATACATTATTAATTACCTGCTTATACCTGAACCCGTTGTTTGATAACCCCATATTGCACAGTCTGAGAGACGTGAAAGGAAATAGATAATGGCACAAGGTTATATGGGTAAAATTCTCATCGCAGACCTGTCAAATCATAAACTCAGAGACGAAATACCTGATGAAGCTTTTTATCGCAATTACCTCGGTGGTTGCGGCACCGGGGCACGATATATTTTCAGCAATCAAAAGGCAGGTATCGATCCGCTCGGACCGGATAACATTCTCGGGTTTATTACCGGACCGCTAAACGGTACCAGGGCAATATCCGGCACACGATATGTTATCGTGGGGAAATCTCCTCTCACCGGTACATGGGGAGACGCGAACAGTGGTGGCTATTTCAGCGCTTTCTTAAAATTCTCCGGCTATGATTCGATATTTGTCAATGGAATATCGGAAAAGCCCGTGTATATTTTTATAAATAACGGTAAAGCCGAACTCCGTGACGCATCCCATTTATGGGGTAAAGACTGCTACGATACGGAAGACATACTGAAGGCAGAGCATGGAGAAGATACAGCGGTCTCCTGTATCGGTCCTTCCGGTGAAACACTCTCGCTCATTTCGGGAATAGTACACAGCAAAGGAAGTGTCGCCGGGCGCTCCGGACTTGGCGCCATCATGGGCTCAAAAAAACTCAAGGCAGTTGCAGTAAAAGGTTCAATGAAGGTCCCCGTCGCCGACGAGCAAAAAGTCAAGGACCTGCGGAAAAAATACCAGGGCTTGCTCGCCGGGCATATCGACATGATGAGGAAATACGGCACTAACTTCGTGAATGTTATATCGATAGAAACGGGAGACTCGCCGGCGAAAAACTGGGGAAGCAATGGCATGGTTGATTTCCCCGATCCCTACCCGCTGGGATATGAGCCTATGTACCAGCGCCAGCTTAAAAGGGCTGCCTGTTACCAGTGTGCCGTAGGCTGTGAAGCAGTTATGAAAAAAGGTACAGGTGAATATAACTACGTCGAAGGTACGTACCGTCCGGAATACGAGACTGTTATTATGTACGGCTCCAACTTACTCAATAACAACCTTGAGTCCATCATCAAGGCAAACGACCTTTGCAACCGTTACGGCATCGATACTATTTCAGGAGGAGCGACCGTCGCTTTTGCCATCGAATGCTTTGAAAACGGTATTATCAACAAAAAAGACACCGACGGCATCGAACTGACATGGGGAAACCACAGGGCTATAGTCGATATTACTGAAAAAATAGGACGGAGAGAAGGCATCGGGGCTATACTTGCCGATGGTGTAAAGTCCGCAGCAGAGCGTATCGGCAAAGGCGCGGAAAAATATGCCATCCATATTCAAGGGCAGGAAGTCCCTGCACATCACCCTATCATCCATCCTGAGTTCGTCACCAACTATGCAGGAGATGCTACTCCGGGGCGGCATACTCTTGGTTCCGAAGAAATGCACCCTCCGGGATTTATGCCGGAATTCGACCACGAGATGATAAAAGGCAGGGGTATTCTCCACAAAAGAGGAATCAATATTCAACATGCGCTGTCAAGCTGCGGAATGTGCCTCTTTGTCTATATAGTCCTGCCGACTATCGACGCAATACCCGATTTCATGCAGGCTGTCACCGGCTGGGACATCACGCTTGACGAGCTGCTTGTCACCGGAGAGCGTATTGCCAATATGCGGCAGGCATTCAATATCCGCGAAGGACTGAACCAGCGTCAGTTCAAGATCCCCGGAAGAATACTGGGCATACCTCCTTATAAAGAAGGTCCTCTTGCAAACCGGACCGTAGAACTTGATACACTGGTCGATGACTACTACGCTGCCATGGATTGGGACCTGAAAACGGGAAAGCCAAGCCGGGAGAAGCTGCTGGAACTGGGACTCGATGACGTGGCAAAGGTGTTGTATCCGTAAATAAATGTAATTATATCGTTATATAAAGAAACACCCCCACATGCGTGGGGAATGCATTTCTTATAAGCTTCCTGCAATGCCTTTTTGCCTGAGGCTATATACCGGAATGTAGAAAGGTTTCCACCTCACCGGCAATCAATGCAGCGCCGCGGCTGTTCATATGTATGCCGTCGGTCAACAGAAGATAGCCTTTTTTCACCGATATTGCATCGAAGCTCTGCCCGAAAATAAACCGACGTACCATCAATTCAAGCGAAGGCATAATCCCGCCCTTAAAGGGACATCCTTCAGCTTTTAAATTTGCCTGTAAATACTCCTCCTGCTTCTCAAAAACAGGAAGATAACTAATCTGTTCCGCCGTCGCAATCTTCTTTAAAAGCGCGTTGTATTCCCTGACAAGCCGGTTCTCAGGTGAATCGAGGTCTTCGCCGAGGACGGTAATAGAAGCGATCCCTATCTTCGCTGCGGTCTTCTCTTTGAGCGTGCGAACGGTACGCAGCATATTATCATAATAGAACTGTGGTGAAGGAGGTTGCGGAGTCTTGTTTGTCAGGCGTGCAAGTCCAGATATCTGCGAGTTCAGTGCAGCGGTAACATCATTCGTCCCCACGAGAATGACGATAAATTCGGGCTGAAGTTTGATCACATCGTCCAGACCGGTAACTATATTATACGATTGGTAGCCTGCGATACCGCGATTGATGAAACTGAAACCGTCGCTCCCCATCTTCTCTTTGAGGATATCGATAAAGTTGCTGCTGATTCGTCCCTGCACAATACTTGCGCCGAGACATACCACCGATTTTTTTTCTTTATCGTCCATCAGGACCCCTTCTCATGCCGGATTTAGTAGACTATTGTATACTTACCAGCCGAAATAATAAATGGAAATTATGCCGTTATTGCTTTAAAAAATGATACAATTGGTAACGCAACTTTCGTACTGATAATACTCTTCACAGGAGGCGAACGTGTATACCAACGAGCTTTTCGGGAAAGAAGTGCTGGACTCAAATGCCAACCATGTGGGCAAGGTAGCGGATATCGACGTCGATATGCAGCATGGAACCGTAAATCATATGGTAGTAAAGACAGGCCTTACTAAAAAGCTGGTTATAGCTCTCAATAAAATTAACAAGATCGGCGACAGGATCACATTAAAAATCAGCCAGGACGAGCTCTAAAAAAATTTTTAGCTGAAAATACCAATAATATCACCGGTTAACCTTGCACATTACCTTCCGCAATGATACCATTTCATACCAATATAACCCTTGTCGATCTTGAGAAAGTATCCTGAAAAGCGCACTCCGCTTACGCACAGGACAAAGCTGCCGTATGACCGACACAAGCGAAAAGCATCATAAGATATTTTACGGATGGTGGATTGTCGGTGCGCTGTTTTTTATTGCAGCATACTTCGGCGGCACTTTCTTCTACAGTTTTACCGCCATATTGGACCCCATAGCCGCTGAGTTCGGCTGGACCTATGCACAGATATCGGTGGCAGCCTCAATTCGCGGCATGGAATCCGGTATCCTTGCTCCGCTTGTCGGATGGCTTATCGATAAATGGGGGCCGCGAAAGCTGCTCGTATCCGGAATACTCCTTTCAACCATCGGCATATTCTTTTTAAGTCAGGCAAATTCGCTTGCAGCGTTCTATGGCTCGTTTTTTATCATTTCCGGGGGTCTGAGCGCCTGTATTAATGTCATTCCAATGACCGTAGTGGGATACTGGTTCCGGAGAAGAGTGTCCACAGCAACAGGGGTTGTCGTAGCCGGCACGGCGTTCGGCGGGTTCATGATCCCGCTGGTCACTCAAATGATCGACATGTTCGGCTGGCGAATGGCAATGATATACCTCGGTGCCGGTGCACTCGTTATCTTTTTACCCCTTGCCATGGTGGTCAGACACAAGCCCGAGCAGTACGGCTACCTGCCTGATGGCGATACCTCAGTTGTACAGGTTACTCAAAAAGATAAATCCGCGATGCAGATCACCGATGTCGACGTCGATGCGAGACGTGCATTGAAAAACCGTATATTCTGGTTTATTACGATTGCAACATTGTGCAGTTTTCTTATTACAAATGCTGTGGTGACTCATGTGATGACCTATCTGAACACGGTAGGTATTGAGAGGTCTTTAGCCAGCTTTATAGCGAGCGGCATTCCGATAATGACAATAGTGAGCCGTCTCGGCTTCGGCTGGCTGGGAGACAGGTTCGATAAAAGGTGGGTAATGGCATCGGGATATATCCTTATGTTTTTCGGTCTGCTCCTGTTCAGCACGGTCACAATTACAAGGACATGGATACTCATACCGTTTCTGATTATTTTCGGACTTGGATACGGGGCACCTATCCCGGTAATGCCTGCAATTTTAAGAGAATATTTCGGCAGAACACACCTGGGGACGCTTATCGGCCTTGTCATGGGCATAGCCATGGTGGGAAGCATTATCAGCCCACCGCTTACCGGGTGGATATTCGATAAGTTCGGAAGCTATCAAATCGCATGGTTTACCTGCGCCGGATTTGCCATCATCGGCACGGTGAGCATGATAGTGATTCCTTCCGTCCACAAAATGATAGAGACCGCCTCTCGTAAAAGAAGCTAATGCGCGGAATCCGGTTTACCATCGGGTTATAAGTGATCAAACGTGCCAACACCCATCCTGGTGACCATGTCCCCCGGGAAGCCGCTCGGGTCGAGCTGCTCTCACATAATACTGAAAGTCACCATAGACGAACTCTGAAAAATTTTTAACTGAAAATACCAATAATATCACCGGTTAACCTTGCACATTACCTTCCGCAATGAT
>CAZAIO010000002.1:0-17634 GCA_964485235.1 uncultured Dehalococcoidales bacterium | reverse complement strand
ACCATTTCATACCAATATAACCCTTGTCGATCTTGAGAAAGTGTCCTGAAAAGCGCACTCCGCTTACGCACGGGACAAAACTGCCGTATGACCGACACAAACGAAAAGCATCACAAGATATTCTACGGGTGGTGGATCGTCGCTGCACTGTTTTTTATTGCAGCATATGTCACCGGTATAGTCTTTTTCGGCTTTACCGCCATCCTTGACCCGATAGCAAGCGAGTTCGGATGGAGCTATACCCAGATATCGCTTGCCGCATCGCTTCGGGGCATCGAATCCGGCCTGCTCTCACCTCTAGTCGGATGGCTTATCGAAAAATGGGGACCGCGAAAATTGCTCCTGCTGGGAATCACCATTACAGGTATAGGCCTTCTATTGTTAAGCAAAGTGAATTCGCTGGCAACATTCTATTCTGCATTCTTTGTTATTTCTATAGGTCTGAGCATCTGCACCAACGTAATACCGATGACAGTAGTAGGCTACTGGTTCCGGAGGAGAGTATCTATCGCAACCGGTATCGTCGTGAGCGGTACTGCCTGCGGCGGGCTTCTGGTCCCGCTGGTTACCGGTGCCATTGATACATATGGCTGGCGGATAGCAATGACAGGGCTTGGAATCGGCGCACTGGTTATTTTTATACCGGTGGCGTTTATCATCAGGCATAAGCCGGAGCAATACGGTCTACTGCCGGACGGCGATACTTCAGTAAAACAGGTCAATGATAACAATAGATATCCAGACAAACCCGATATTGATATTGAAGTGAAGCAGGTAATAAAAAAGCGTATTTTCTGGTTCATCGGAATAGCCTCGGCATGTCATCTTCTGATAGTAAATGCAGTAGTCACACACGTAATGACCTATCTGGGCACGGCAGGAATAGCGAGAGCTTCCTCCAGCATTGTTGCCAGCGCTATCCCGATTATTTCAATTGCCGGCCGCCTGAGCTTCGGCTGGTTCGGAGACAGATTTGACAAACGCTGGGTTATGGTAGCAGGTTATTTATTCCTGTGTACAGGACTTCTGATTTTTAACGGTATAGCAAGTACAGGCACATGGCTGCTCTTTTTATTTATAATATTCTTCGGCCTCGGCTACGGAGGGCCAATTCCTATTGTACCTGCAATATTGAGAGAATATTTTGGGAGGGCTCACCTGGGGACACTCATCGGCTTTATTCTGGGTATAACCATGGTAGGCAGCATCATCGGACCGCCTCTTGCAGGATGGTTCTTCGATACTTTCCACAGCTATAAAGGTGCCTGGTTTACCTGTGCCGGTATTGCGGTCATAGGCATAATATGTCTTGCCTCGATACCTTCAGCAAACAAGGTAAACCTCAGTTCTGATAAAATATAGAAGCCGTCTGTTTCTGACCGGAATTAAAACAGGACCGTATACCTTTTTCATATAAAGATATCGGAGGTGAGCAGATCATGACAGCTCTACAGGAAAGCAAGACAAGGATCAACAAAATCGTACGTGCATGCCGGTTGATTTCAAGATTGAACAAAGCTCAACCCGAACCGCTGGAAAGCCACAAGATCTACTATCAAATGCTTGCCGACTATTATACGAGGCTTATGGAAGCCGAGACCGAAGGTAATTTTGTAGCTGCACATACTATATTCTTCCCCGTCGAAGTACTTTATGCCATGGATATCGTGCCCATGCATACCGAGCTCACTTCCTGGATGGCGGCATTGTTTTCCGGAAGCTGCACTGAGCTTCTCTCGTCTTCGAACGAAATCGGGCTGGCACAGGAGATCTGCTCGCCCTACCGCGTGCTGACAGGCGCTATGGCAACACGGTCTATATCACGGCCGGATATCGTACTATGGACAAACTTGATTTGTGATAACGCCGCCAAGTGCGGAGAACTGGTAATGCATATGGCAAACTGCGCCGGTTACTTCGCCGACTGCCCGTTTCAGAAAACAGACAGGGAAAACGCATACTTTAAAGAAGAGTTCGAAAATATGATAACTTTTCTGGAAAAGCAATCAGGGAAAAAGCTGGACTGGAACAGGCTCAGCGAAAATGTTTCAAGAATGGACGAACAAATTGAGCTGGTCCGTGAGATCAACAGGCTTCGCAAGAATGTCCCCTGTCCTTTTCCGCCTCAGGACTTACTGAAATTGTTTACGGTGGACTGTATGTTTGCGGGGCAACCGGAAGCAACTGAATACCTGCTCGCATTACGCGATGAAATTCAGGAAAGAATAAAGGAGGGAAAGTCGACTTCCCCGTCCGAGCGTTTCCGGGTGATGAACATTCTCTTTCCTCCGGTGTTGCTTCTACCCGCGATCGAGAGAGTTTCACAGGAATTCGGAGTTGTTCCTGTAGCAGACCCGCTCCTGTGTCACTGGGGTGAAGGACGGCTCGACCCTGACAAACCGCTTGATAGCATATTAAAGAAAATAACCATGAACCCCGTAATGACCATGTACGGCCCGCTGGACGACAGTAAACTCAACTCCATTGTAGACTGCGCTATTGACTATCAGGTGGACGGGACGATCTTCTATGCCCATGTCGGATGCAGGCAAAGCGCAGCGCTGATAAAACTTCTGAAAGAACGTCTCAATGAAGTAGATGTACCTGTCCTTATACTCGACTGCGACATAATCGATGTTACCGTCACCCCGGAGCAGGAGCTTTGCCGGAAACTGGAACAGTTTTACGAGATGCTCGAAGAAAGGTAAGCATACGGGCAGGTAAACCGGCAAAAAATACGGTAAGAGCATTGATGAAAAAGATAATTTCGTTGCCGCACCGCATGCAAGAATCGACTTGTTATATCAACGGTCTTTTCGATGTGTTGACATGGAAAGGCGCACAATAAGATTATTTCCTTCTACCTGTTATCGGCGGCATGATGAGCTTTGCCTACCTTAAATTCAAGATGGCGAGACCTCCGTGCATGGTCTACTGGGGAAACAATCCGAAATACTTGCTCCGCGACCTGAGCGATATCATCGGTTTCACGCAGTTCATCAGCGAAGGAAAATCGTTCAAGAATGAGTCCCCCCCGTATCAGGCAATATCTGGACCATGATGAACCCGTGACGGTCGGTGCGCTCGACATGTATTATCTGCACTATTATCCTGAACTCTACCTGAAAGAGCATATCCCCATTCATTACCTGCTTGTGATAGGGTACGATGATGAAAAAAGAACGGTCTATGTGCACGACTGTAGCATGAAAGATGTCCAGGAGCTTCCTTACGACGAGTTTGAAAAGTCGCTCAATGTGAACGTTCCCGGTATGAGCAGGAAAAACACGTTCAGGATATTTACTATGCCGGAGACGATTCCATCGAAACTGACAATAGCCGAAAAGGGACTGTCACGTAAAGCAACGCACATGCTCAAACCTCCGGTCAATATGTTCGGCATCCCGGCTATGCGTAAGCTGGCCAATGAAATAAGCGGCTGGACTGACAGGGACTGTTACACCCACATGGCTGCATATGCAGGTCTTACTCCCCCTCTCGTTGCCGAGGATCTGAGCCACAATGATGGAGCCAGGTTCGAACTGGCACGGGTATTAAAAGAACTGGGTTCAAAATACGACAGGGCACAGTGGTCCGATGCGTCCGGCCTGTTTGTTAAATCCGGCGAACTCATCATCAGATTATCCGGTGAAGCACTTGTGTGTAATGGTATTGCCTGTTCGGGAATACTCAAGGAGATCGCAGAGCTCGAAGAAGAGGGATATACAACTCTCCTCAAATAACATAATACATCACTGAATATACCGGTCGGACAGTATACCTTCTAACCATCATGCTTTAAACGCTGAATTATTTTCCCTCATAAATCCGGTTAAATAGAAAGAAAAGAGAGGGAAATTCCCTCTCTTTTCTTTCGGAGGTTGTTGATAAAAAGGGGTTGCGTCGGTAAGCGTCACACTATTCTGAAGGAGGAACACAGGGACCACCAGGTCCTTTAAAAGGCATCCCGAAAGCTACGTCCGGCTTTGAATTCCACCACTGTAAGTATTCATCAGCCTGTTCCTGGGTAATTTTGCCGTTCTCTACCATGCTCTGAAGACGGTCTTCCTGGGAGGAGAACGTCCTTGTCATACGGCCGCCAAAAGGAAATCCGAAATCTACGTCCGGCTTTGAATTCCACCACTGCAAGTATTCATCGGCCTGTTCCTGCGTAATTTTCCCATTATCCACCATATTCTGAAGGCGGTCTTCTAATGATGGAAGCTCTCTTGTCATCTCACCGTTACCGGGCATTTGCCTGTTCCCGTTTCTCATTTCCCCGGCATTTCCGCGTATCTCTTCCATAGCTTCTTTCAACGATGCTTGCAGTGCTTCCTGATCAAGGGACGTGCCTGTCTTTTCAAGGTACAGCTCGCTCACCTTTGCCCATAGTACATCATGAGCATCGGCATTGCCGGATTCCCCATTGTCTGCCGCAAGTGCAATTCCTCCTACGAGGCTTCCTGTCAGCAGGACAACTCCCAGCACAACCCCTACAACTATATTTTTATTCCTGGTCATTCGATCACCTCCTTTCTGTCGAAGAATTACTTTCATAGTAACAATCAAGTATTAACGGATTATTAAGAAATCAAACGGAATATTACTTTTTTTTCGAGAGTGTTGAAAAATTCGCTGCCCGTATCGACGCGAACATTTTCAATCGCTGTCTAAAAAGAATATACGGTCACAGATCTCAGGTCTAAAAAAACAATGAACGTTCCGCGCGGTATTTCGTTATAGATGGTACAATAGCTATACACATAGTGATATTCCGGATAACAGCAATTATGGAGAACTCTAAAATGAATAAAATATTTATCGCATTACTGACTATTCTACTGATCACGAGCAGCGCCTGTATATATATTAATCCTGCCGCAAAGGAGCAGGAAAATTCTAAACCGCAGCCCGGTGTGAAACAACCTGTAGCTTATATCGATTCGATTTCTCCTTCAACAGCCTTCACCGGCGATGCCGTAACGTTTACCGGACACGGTACCGATGCAGACGGGCAAATAATCGGGTATGAATGGCGTTCCGATATCGACGGAACTCTCAGTACGGTAGCAGGATTTACCACGTCGTCGCTTTCACCCGGCACACACACCATCACTTTCAGGGTGCTCGACAACCAGAGCCTCTGGTCTATGGAGAAAAGCAGTACAGTTACAATAAAGCAAAAAATAGCCCTGCCGGTTATCGAATCGTTCGTAGCGGTGCCCGGCAGTATCGTCCTCGGCGGATCAACCGAGTTACAATGGAATGTCACAGGTGCTGATACCGTCACGATAAATAACGGGATAGGAGAGGTGGTTGCCAGCGGTTCTATAATTCAATATCCCCAGACCAATATTTCATATACTCTCACGGCAGTAAATGATGGCGGCAGCGTGATAGCCACAACATCGATCACAGTCACCTCTTCACCACAGGCCGGCAATCCGGTTATCGATTTCACCGCAGACTATCTGGGAGGTAACTCGTGGAAGCTAACCTGGAACGTGCTCTACGCCACAGATATAAAGATTACACCGGATATAGGTACTGTCGGGCCTACAGGCAGTACGATAGTTACAGTCCCGTCGGGTACAACGACGTACCGTCTTAACGCAACAAACGATTGGGGCTGGGCTTACTGGGACGTTACACTCGTTTCACCGTAAATTCCGATGAAAACCCGCCTGAAATATACTGTGATTTTGTATCAAGCCGAAATTCAGATGTGATATGATAGCTTATTCAAGCGATGATTGATAACACAAGTGAACAGACTGAACAAATTATAGAAGAAAAGAAACCTGTTTGGAGCTTCTGGGCGACCGTCGGGTTCGGATTTGTAATCGCAATAGCAGCGACCATTGTCCAATCGATAATAACTTTTGCCTTTATTGCTGCAAAACTCATCCGCAGTCCCGGAACGTTCACGTATGAAATAATCCGTGAAACAGCCATGAACGGGCTGGCTATTTCCATCGCGACGATTGCTTCTTCTCTTGTCTGTATAGGTCTCGTCCTGGTATTTATCAGAATACGCAAGAATGCAACCGTTCCGCAGTATCTCGGATTAAAAAAGCCCACGTGGAAAATAGTACTATTATTACTCGGTATTTCCATTGCCTTTATCGTTCTGATAAGTGTAGTCGGGACTTTGCTCCATATTCCTGATGTGCCGGATTTTCAGGTTGACCTCTATAAAACGAGTGTATGGCCTCCATTACTGTGGATCGCTGTGGTCGTCTTTGCCCCGGCATTCGAAGAAGTGCTTTTTCGCGGTTTTCTGTTTGAAGGCTTTCGCCAGGCACGGACCGGCATTGTCGGCGCAATATTGATCACATCGATAACATGGAGCCTGCTTCATGTTCAATACGACCCGTTTCATATGGCGACAATATTTGTACTCGGGGTGTTATACGGTACGGTACGTTATAAGACCGGGTCTTTATGGAGCACATTCATCATGCATGCTTTCAATAACTTCGCGGCAATGCTAAGCACGGTGCTTTATTTACACGGTATGTAAAGAAATTTTTCTGTTTCACTTCACTTTCCGGTAAGAGATATTCCATTTTCAACAGAGGCACTATATAATTTGAGCAGGCTTACCGCATGCAGGAATAAAGATGGAAAACCTGGAACAGCTCGCAACAGCAATACGTAATAAAAACGCAGTAGACGAGAGCATAGCACGTATCATCGGCAGACCAGCGCTCATCGGCCATACAGGAGAGTACATTGCCGCAAATATATTCAACATCAAGCTGGAGCAGTCAGCCGCAGCAAAGTCCCCGTACGGTCATTTTGCAACCGGTGCTCTTAGAGGAAAAAGCGTTGACATCAAATGGTACACGAAAATGGAGGGGCTGCTCGATATCAGTCCCGATACTCCTCCCGATTACTACCTGGTCTTCACCGGACCTATCGGCTCTGCGACATCTTCACGTGAAACAACTCGTCCGTGGTTGATTTCATTCGTTTATCTTTTCGATTCGCGTGACCTATTGAATCAAATCGATGAGAGAAAAATAAAACAGGGGGCCGCAACAGGCGTCGCAAGGCAGTTATGGCAGGATGCAGAACTTTATCCCGAGCCTAAAAATAATGCGTTCTCGCTTAATAACGAGCAATTAAGGCTGATACGGCTCTTCAGCCCGTTATAGCTTGCAGCTGCTTTGCAGGTTAGTCCCTGTCAGTTAATTCCGATACAGCCCATCCGACCCATTCGCACCTGAGAATCTCCGCATGCACCGGCGTCGTGTGGTGTCCCCTTGCAAGCATTTTCTGCTTCAATCCCGGAGCACTTTCATAGACAGGCGTAAACTTTTCAAACGAGGTCAAAGGGTCCCGTGCGCAGAAAACGAAAAGTTTGGCACATTCTTCGAGTCCTTCAAGTGCAGATGAAAGCCTTAGATGAGGCCATGATTCCAGGAACTTCTGGAAGTCCACCCGCGCCTTGACGCCCCTGAACATAAGGACAAACTTCACAACAAGTACAAATATCCACCTGATCAGGAAGAACAGGCGACGTGGCGTATATTTCAACAGTACACCGCCGATTTCATACGGGCAGGACAGCGCTATCAGCGCTTTGGGCTTTGGAATCCTGCGTGCCGCAAGTATCGATGAGAAAGCGCCCAGGCTGTGCCCGATGAGCGCGACCCGGGATTTGTCTACAACCGGCAGGGACGTGAGCGTTTGCCACGCATCGATTACATCCTCGTAAAATTCGCCGTCGAGAGAGCCTTTGCTCGAACCATGTCCCCGCAAATCGAAATGAATCGTTGCAATACCTTTGTTGACCAGGAGCAACGCGCCCGGTTCCATCACTTTCCTGTTGCCGCCAAAACCGTGGCAGAGGACCGCACCGGGGATTGTGCCTGATTCTCCGGCGTTATCCGGAAGCATAATCGTGCCGTGCAGCTCCACTCCATGATTTCCGAAAATTACTGGTGTTTCTTTCATGTATATAAACCTCTATTGAGTATATTTTCCCTTTCTGTTTCAGTTTAACCTGTAAAGATTAATTCCTTATTAAGTATAACCTATTATTCATAAAGTAAATCGTCATCAAGGATGATTTTTCAACGGCAAGATAACCCGTCCGCGGTTATACTTCCGGCGGGGAAAAATCAACCATCCGGCTGATAGTGAACCTGTATGTGCAGGTATTCCGTGCCATTCCGGTAAAAATAAGAGCATGAGAACTGCTACAATGACAGGAACAGCATACTATTCCATCAAATATGGAATCGACTGTCGGTTAATAACAGGAGGAATATTATGCCTCAACTTGTAAAAAGAGGAAAATGGGTATTCGGCTGGTGTGTAGTATCCGTCAACGGGAATGTCGTTATTCCTCCTGAAGCATTCGATGAATACGGTTTTCAGGATGGAAAGAATGTGATACTTATGAGCGGCAGTAAAACATCAGGCGGGTTCGCCGTAACAACGCAGTCCCGTTTGAGCAGGTCAAAATTGCCGGTACCGGTAGAAGAGATTTCCGGAGCGGGTACAATTCACATCGGTAACAGATTGTTCTATCATACGAAAATCAATACGGGTGGAATACTTCAAATACCGCTGCCTGTTCTCGAGGGGTACGGTATAAAAACCGGGGACAGGCTGCTCGCAGTGAGGGGAAGCGGCCTCGGTACAGGTTTCATTGTCCGGGGTCCCATTGTACAGGAAGCGTTAAAGCATCCTGAACTGGAAATATTCCACTCTTAAGCCCGCTGTCCCGCTATATTGTCCGGCTGGCTACCTCTGGACGGGATCGAGGAACTCCGGCCCGTGAGCGTCCGTCACTGCCTTCCAGAGCTGCTCCAGCGGTACATCCTCATAATAATGCCCTACATAACTCAGATATTCGATATGTAGTTTCCCTTCAACGTTACAAGGGTGGAACTTGGCGTCTTCTTTCCCGTCGAATTCTACCGGCATAATCCCGGCCTTTTCGCACATTTCGCGGTCGAAAGCGGGGGTTGCAATAACCCATTTGTCATCAAGGTACAATTCGGTGAAGCCGTGAAACGGTAGAAGGTCTCCACGAAGCCATTCTTTTGTTTTCTCCGGAATAATGTTATTTCTTAATCTGGCAAAGCCGAGGGCGGCAGGAATATTCACCGCCCGCGCCAGTGCTGCCAGCACTATCGCTTTCTGTACGCAAAACCCTTTTCCCACAGCCAAAATATTGCTCGCCCTGAAATCTTCAGGACAGGACTTCCTTGTATAAAGGCTGTACTTTACATGGTCCCTTACATAATAGAACAGGGTGACTGCTTTCTCTATATTGTCATGCTGTCCCCGCGTAATCTCCTCAGCGAGCTCTTTTATACGCGGAGTGTCGCTATCAATAAAAAACGTCGGTTTAAGGTACTTCTCTATTTGAACGTTCACTATATTCTCCTGTTACTGATTTCAGGGTGTCCGGACTGTATATCGCTCCTGACATCCCGGACATCCATGCAATATTCCTACCATTCCGTATTCATTATAGGCGCATTTCCAGATAATAAAGAAATCGTGCACAGCAGCATTTTATAAGACGACTATAAAGCCGGCAGGCATCCGAAAAGCAATCTCGTGACCTTTTGACTATTCCAACCCTGCAACGGCGCCCCACCCTTCGATGAACTGCACCGCGTCCAGCATTCTCCGGCTGAAGGTGGCATCACCCGAAACATTCGCAGCTTTGTTATAGTCCTCAAGCGCCAGTTTGTACTCTTCTTCCATCACTACGGGACCGGAAGATCCCGATTGCGCTCCGGTGTCTGTCAATAACGCGATCGCTTTCTCACAATCATCGATAACCGTATCCCATTTTGCCTGCTCCTCCAGCGCCCAATCACGGTTCCACGGGCTCCTGTTGAGTTTGGGATCTCCGGCGTAGGCATCCTCTATATTGCTGATAGCAAGAGCCCACTGAGCTTTCTTGAAATGGCAGAACCCTCTGTTACAATACAACTCCGCAACATCGGGCGCCTGGGATGTCGGCACAGGTCTCTCAAGAGCAACCGTGTAATCAGCCTTCGCGGAGTCCCCCTTATCGCCCGTTACCGATATCGCATATGCATTGCCTTTTATCGTCGGGACTATTACCTCTGCATGAAAACTGCCTTTATCGTTGACAGTCGCAGTCACTTCTGCTACTCCCTCCCCGGCGTCTGCCGTGATAACCTCGCCGCCGGTAAAACCTGTCCCCGAAATAGAAACTCTGGTCCCCTTGATATCCGGTTCGGGCGAGAGCCTGATCTCGGGCATTACCTCGAACTTCGTATCATTGACCACGCCAATAGGAGTGAAACTGCTCCCGTATACGCCGATAATATGGTCGCCTTTCGTACTTTCCGGCACGTAAAGCGTTTCCCGTGGAGTGCCGTCGTCCTTCTTGCTGCCGTCGACGATCATGCTCCCGTCCTTCTCCGCCACAATATTGCACATGATTATCTTCCCGTCCCAGGTTATGGTCAGTCCATCCTCTCCTGTACGGAACCCCCACCCGTAAACATATAATTTTGTTCCCACAGGCCCGTAGACCGGCTCTATCTGCACATAAGGAATTTCAGGAAACCTGCCCAGACGTGGATTCGCATTGCCGGGCGTAGTTGTCTGTACACTCTCTCCGGTTTCAGTGCTCTGTACCGCATAAGGAATCGCGAAGAGGTCCCACTGTGTTTGTCGTACATATGCCCAGCCCTGCCCGTGAAACGCAAAAGCCAGACCCGGGTCCTTTTCAATAAGCTGATATAACAGGAGCTGTGACGAACGGCTCCACTGCGCTTGCTGCGCATTACACCATGCACGGAGGTCATATGCAACGACCATACCCGGATCGAGCTCGATCACCTTGCTGAAATCTTCAGCGGCACGGCTATACGCTCCATTGGCTTCACGCGCCAGCCCCCGGTAAAAATAGGCGTCGACGTAGTTATTGTCCAGGTCTATCGCCTTTGAATAAGTATCCTCCGCCCTGGAATATTTGCCCTGGTCGACATAATAGACCTTGCCGATACCGATGTATATTTCCGGCAGGCTGTAGTCCAGCTTCACTGCGGCATCATATTCTTCGAGCGCTTTATCGAACAACCCCTGGTCGAAATAAGTGTCTCCTTGCTTTACATGCTCCGCTGCCGCTTGTGCGTTAGTCGGCGTTTCTTCAGTCTCCGGTTTGCCGCACTGCGACGGTAAAGTAAGCGAAATGCAGGCAAGCAAAATGATAAAAACTTTCGCGATCACGTTTCTGCTCCTCGGTCTCCATAGCTTTAAACTTCTGCATATTGTACACCATAACATGCCTTAAGTTCAGCATGAGAAATTTATTTCAGCGGGTATTCAATTTTACGGATGTACAGGATATAATCTACACGGGTGAAAAAATGATGAAAAATAAAAAGGCATTATCCATTATCATCCTCTTGCTCGTTATAACAGGAATAACAATCGTACTCCCCGGTTGCGCGAAAAAAGACCCTGCGGTGATCGCCGCCGAGGTCGCCCGCGAATGGGCATCCGGCAATATCGGTAACGTATCGAAAAACATCGCGGAGCAGGTTGCCAGCGACAGCCCGATTTTTAAAACGATCGTGGCAAAGACAATCGAGAAAGATATCAATGCAAAATTAAACTGGAAATACTCCCAGCCGCGAAAAGTAGCAGAAGACCGGTACGAGGTCGTCGCCACAGCGTACACGGATATAGACCTTTCGCTAATGGGTATGTACACAGCTTCGATTGACTACGACCTCACGATCGATACAAAGAATAAGGAAGTTATCACCGCCGATATGGACCCCGGCTCCTTTGCCCTGACAAACAAGTAATAGTTACACTTCAGCAGGTACCAGGGCTTTATGAATCAGGTTCTCCAGGTTATCCATGTTAAACGGTTTAGACAGATAATCGACTGCTCCCAGTTTCATGGACTCGACAGCTGTTTCCCATGACGGGTAAGCGGTAATCAATATCCCCTGAATCCCCGGCTGTATTGCCCTTGCCTCTCTCAGGACTTCTATACCGGTCTTCCCCGGCAGCTTCAGGTCGAGTATTGCTACGCCGAATTCCTTCTCTTTAATGGCTTTCAAAGCATCTTCACCGCTTTTGACAGCCTCAACCATGTAGCCGGCATGAGCGAGCCAGTCTCTCAAAGAGTCTCTGAGAATATTTTCATCGTCGACAACCAGGATCGGTTTCAGTGCTCCCGCTTTTTTAATTGATTCCTGCCGTTGCAGTACGGCCTTCTCTCTCAATTTGAGCTCCGCTTCAGCGGCAGCGTTCACAATCTGATAGACCAGAGGTGACGCTGTCAGCAAAGGATGAGTACCCATCTGGGATGCAGCAACCTTATCTGCGGTCATACCGCTGGCAATAAGTGAAGCCATCACATTAGACACCTCTCCTGCCGTAATTCCTCCACTCGCCTCGCCACCAATCAACTTTCCGGACCGTTGTTCGAATAAAAGCCTGACCCGCATCTCTTTTGCGCCAGGTATTGAGCCCGGATGTTTGTCCACTGCCGCAGCCTCACCGATTACTATATCGAATCCGTTTGCCTTTGCCGTTCTCTCGGTAAGCCCGGCTACGCCGACAGCGGTATCAGCTATCATGGTACCAAACACACCCATTGTTCCTTCGTTACTCTGCCTCACACCAAAAAGGTTATTGACAGCGATCCTGGCTTCCCGTGCAGCGACTGAAGCCAGCCGCGTGGCAACAGGCTTTCTGGTGAACAGGCAGAACTTCTCGGCACAATCACCTACCGCAAATATATCCGGATCGTTCGTCCTCATATACTGGTCAACCATTATTGCTTTATCTGCGCCTAATTCAAGACCGGCATCACGGGCAAGTTCACTATTGGGTGCTACACCTATAGCGAGAATGACAACATCTGCCTTGAATTTTATTCCCTGGTCGCACTCCACACTGTCCACTTTTCCTGTACCGTTAATTGATTTTACGCGGCAGCCGGTATTCACCTGCACCCCCTTCTCCCTGAGCGCATCCTCTATTTTTGTGCAAAACAAATCATCACAATTTATAAGGAGACAATGTTCCAGCAATTCAACAACGGTGACATTCAAATCCATCTTACGACACTCATCTGCAAACTCGGCACCGATAAAACCACCGCCGACTATAACGACATCCTTTGCCTGTTTCAGCGCGTCTTGCAACTTCTGAAGATAGTCCATATCCTTTTTTACAACAAATACGTTTTCCAGTTCTACTCCGGGTAACTGAGGGACCACAGGTCGTGAACCTGTTGCTATTATCAACTTGCCATAGCCAATTGTTTCTCCTCCGGCAGTGGTCACTGTTTTCGAATTCCTGTCGATCGAAGTAACCTCATCAACTATTAATTCGGCATCCCCGAGAAGCGTATCCGGAAGCACATTTTTATTTATCGATTCCAGAGTTCCGATAATATAAGGGATCCCGCACGGAATCATCACCTTTGTTTCTTTACGAATGACGATTACCTTGTCAAGCTTGTATTGTTTTTTTATAACCATCGCTGCCTCCGTACCGGCAGCGCTCCCTCCGATAATCACTACATCAGCTTTTTTCATTGCTTCTACCTCCTGTTTTTTTAAAAAGACCGGATATTTGTTCCGGCATTATTCCATATATATGTAGCACGACGATCATTTTCCAGAAGCTGTAATGAGCTTATGATCTTCTGTTATATTTATTCCGAACGGTCATCGGATTTACCGTTTATAAGAGACTTTTTAACTATCCAAGCCGGTATATCCCAACAGTTATAATTCAAGAAGCCTCAATGACACCCGGAAATAGATTTTTACCCGCAGACTGAATTGTAATATTAAGAGTGCGGCGTAAAAACACCGTATAGAATATCGTTGGTTTAAGTGGCTTAACGCCGCTGAGCAACCGAAAGCTTTTTGTAGACGATTACCAATTAGCGTATTAATTTCGGCTATTAGTTTAAAGTATCTACTATATCATTACAAGCGACAAATTGCTTAATTATATTATTACGCTGCAAAATATAATGCTGTTTGACATCGGATTGCCATTCATCGAGCTATGAATTTTATTGCTTGAATCCGTTATCATATGGTACAGTGCACTATGATTATTGATAAGAAGAACTGCTTACGATATTGTATAGCTATTTTTCTGCTTATACTTATCACCGGTACGGCCTCGATGCACATCGCCTGTTCATCGCCCGCCGTTGAACAACCGGACCAAGCTGTAACGTCAATCGGGAATGAAAATAACGTCAAACCCGGAAAGCCCTCTCAACCTCCTGCCGGTAAATGCGGCGACGGCAAATGCGATGACCTGGAAAGGGAACGCGGCGTCTGCCCGGAAGACTGCGCGGCATATCTCGATATCGAGTCCGAGAAAATAGGCACAAATGAATATTATGTCACCAATCAGACAAGCGGTTCTAAGCTTTATGTCAAGCTGTTTCCAGCAAAAAACTCCACCGGTGAGGCCCCAACGGTAATTTTCATCCCCGGCGGCATCGGCGACAGCGCAGCATACACAGACCAGATCCCCGGCGGTTCGGTAGTCAACCGGTTCACCGATGCGGGGATGAACGCGGTCGTGTTCGATCCTGAAGGGCGGGGGAAAAGCAAGGGCGTAGAAGATTTCAACGGCTATACCGGACAGGACGGCCTCTATTATGTGACCAGGTTCATCGATACGCTCCCGCAGGTCGGAGATATCGGGTATCTCTCCCAATCCTACGGCGTTGTGCTGGCGTCCGGCGTGCTCGCCCGGTATAAAGAAGGTCCCGCTATTTTCCTGATCGACTGGGAAGGCCCCGTGAACAGAGAGGATATCACCGTAGGTTGTAAAAGCAACAATACCGATATGACAAAACAGAAGTCTCCGGCAGACCATTCCTGTACGGACGAACCATACTGGAAAGAGCGAGAAGCGTCCGTTTTCGGACTGGAAATGGAAGTCCCCTATCACCGGGTCCAGTCTCTGGAAGACCACGTACAGCCCGACGTAAGCCATGCGGTGGACATGATACTGAATACCACAGGCACACAATACGGAGGCAAGGGCAAATCTCCGTGGACGAGGATGAACGATTTCGAGCCGAACACTATTTTCACCGAAGCGGTCGAGTCCCGACTCACCGAGATAGACAGAGAGAAATACGAGATGATGATAGGATATGCCCGTTACCTGTTCGATCACTTTGGAAGCGGGACACAGGCCGTGACCGGCAGGAATCCGGGCACTATTTCCTTCGGCTTCATGGTACACCTGGAAGGCTGGGACAACGAAATGACCAACCATACCAGCTTTGAAAAACACGCGGCAGAAGCCAGAAAGCTCGCAGATGTCTTTGAAGACTACGGGGCGAAGGTCACCTTCGAATCGAGCCCCGAGTTCGTTTCGGGCTGCAAGGCATGGCACGATAATGTATTGCAGGAACTGCACGACAGGGGTCACGGTATCGGCGTACATGCCGACAAAGGCTTCTACCCTGCGGGCAGTGGTTATACCCTTGCGCAGTTCACCTCTGAAATAAGGCAGATGAGAGAGGACATGGAAGACCTGGTCGATTTCAAAGTGCAGCATGTGTCCGGTATATGCTCCGACCTCGACTGGGCGAAAGCCGCGATCGACGCAGGGTATGTATTCACCACCGGCGGTGTCGGTTATAGCGCGATGTCCATGCCTTTAGCCATGAGACCCGTTGAGTACCGGAACTGCAAGAACCCGGCGCAATGCCATGGCAACATGCCGCTCGATATGAAAGACAGGATCAACCCGTGGCGTATCAGCAGCGCAAAGATCGACTGGACGGTCGACGACCCGCAGGGAAAACTGGTCTACCTCGCTTCCGACGGCGGCATCAAGAACCTCTACGAGGAGACGCTCGATTCATCCGTAACACATGGCGACTTCGACTACTCCAGTGAAGATATCGATGTGGTCGTGCAAAAGGTCGAAGAAGCCCTTTCGCTTTCGGATGCAGACAGGGTCAATGTCCTGTACTTCTCGCTGAGCATCGGCGCCGCCGATGTCGATCCCGCGTTTTATTCCAATCTGTTCAAAGCACTAAAACCGTACGTCGATTCGGGCAAGCTCGAATACAAGACCATGAACGAGATGTACGAGGAGTACATGGCGGGGCTGTAATCGCACGATTTTATATCGATCCTGTTGTACGAGAAATGCGTAGGGGAAACCCCCTGTGGTTTCCCTTCTTGAGAGTTATACGCAGCGCATTCGCCCCGATATACGGACTCCTCGCAATGACTCGTCAGTAGTGGAAGGTTCCTGTGCCCGCCCTCGTAACCGGGCAATCACGGGGGATTGCCCCTACCATCATCTTTAGATAAACCATCATACGATTAACCTCCACTGCATTTGTCATCCTTCACCATCTCGTAGGGGCGTTCCTTCAGGTGCGCCCGAGGCGGGGTGAAGCGGCAGGTAAAACTAAGCTGTACAAACTGACACATAGGTTACACCCAGCGTGTGACCCCACGTGAATCTATAAAACGTATCCATCACCGCTTACCTGTAAGTATGCACTCCATCAAACAGTCCCGAAAATACATCTGAAAAATTTACCCGGTATGATATACTGGTGGTTAAAAGGCGGGGGTATGTGACATGAGAAGAGTAAGTATTATAATCGTCTTTTTGTTACTGCTTACGGCGGGATGCGATTATCTTCCGGAAAGCTGGACGAAAGGCGAAAAAGAGAATCAAAGTCCGGTCGCCTATATCGACTCGATCACACCCGCTAAAGCCTCTGCAGGAGACCCTGTCACTTTCACGGGCCACGGCGTGGACATCGACGGCACTATTGTGGCATTCCGATGGTCTTCCGACCTGGACGGGGAACTGAGCGTAAAGCCCTCCTTCGAGATAAACTCGCTTTCCGTCGGTACGCACGTCATCTCTTTAAAAGTGCAGGACAATAACGGCGCGTGGTCGGACGAAGTGACCCGCACTATCTCCATCGTTGCCTCTTCGATTCCCGTACCGGTTATCACATACTTTACAGCGAGTCCCCTCACCATCGATACAGGGCAATCATCCGAACTGAAATGGGAGGTCTCGAACGCCACATCGATCAATATCAGTCCCGACATCGGGATAGTCGACGCCTCCGGAACGAGGACGGTGATCCCCGATACGACTACCGGTTATACCCTGACCGCGAGCAACAGCTACGGCACGGTCTATACACAGGTCACTGTTACCGTTTCAGGGCCGGAAAACCTCGAAGGTTTGCAGGAGTTGATTCTCCACTCCGTATCGGATGAGGACGGCTCTCTGGTCAAATACAGTGAATCGTATGAAAAAGAGGATGTCCCCTGCGCCGGGGATACTTCCGGTAATCTTCCCAGCAAGGCATTTCTGAGCTTCGATATCAGCGCAATTCCCACCAACGCCGTGATCGAGGCAGCCATACTCGACCTGAGCAAATACACAATTTCGGGCGAGCCCACATATGTGAAGGGACCGCACGGAAACATGGGCGCGCTGGAGTTCTACTTTTACCAGTACGGAAACTACGACGACCTGGACAGGGCGGCATATATGAAAATAGCGCCGCTCATTCAGAACGGCTCACAACAGGAGTACCCGCTCGACCCGTGGCAATGGGATATCAAGAAATCG
>CAZAIO010000001.1:8319-72662 GCA_964485235.1 uncultured Dehalococcoidales bacterium | reverse complement strand
ATAGCGATTCTCTCGATGAATATCAACGTACCGTTGAAAAAGAGATACTCCCCGAGATCCATATGGCATGGATGTTTCGCAAGCTGTATATACGTTTGCAGTCGAAGATTATCCCGATATTACGCGTGGACGAGAGAATATGGAATGCGTGCTGCTCATTGGTCCGCGGCGACCTGGACTATTCTACAGTCGTGAAGCGGGTTGGCGGGTTTAAGATCATAACCAATTTCTTAACGAAATTCCTCAGATAGACATCGTATTTTATGTTTATTGCACTTTAAATTAATTGAGTTTATCGAGAATAGCAATTATTTCATCTTTATCCTGGAAACGACCGTGCTGTACTTTCCTTATTATACCGGTGCTATCGATAAAGAATGTCCTGGGTATTGTGGTAATGTGGTATTCTTGAGCTACCGTGCCTGCAGTATCCAATAGTACAGGCATAGTGCACCATTCTCTTTCATCCAGAAAGCGCTGGACATAAACAACAGGCTGTTTAGAGTTCACGGCGAGTATTTCAAGGTCTTTTTCGCCCGACCATGTATCATATACTTCCTGAATATCGGGCATTTCTGCGACACAGGCACCACACGAGGTTGTCCAGAAAGTGACCATTACCAGTTTACCCCGCAGCGCACTTAACGTGATAATATCGCCGGCGATTGTATCGAGTGTAAAGTCAGGCGCAAAATTGCCGACCTCTACACCGGTAGTTACAGAAGCAAGAGTGGTGAAACTGTTCCAGTCTGAGAGTGTTTCATTTCCCGATGCATCCACGGCTTTAACCTGGAAGTAGTATGTTGTCCTGGATTTTAGTCCGTTCAAAGTAACCCTGTGCTGGAGTGCGTCGTTTTTAGTTGATTTTTGACTGTTAACGGGTACCATTGTATTGCCGTATGAGACCTGTCCGTCAGTTGGTTCGTCGGTTGTCCATTCTATGATAGCGCTTGTATTCAAGGCGGTTACGTTTAATTTTTTAATAACCGGCGGTGTCACATCGGTAGTTGGATTTGTCTGTGATTGTTCCTGATTATCATCGTCATCGATAGTGGTCTCATTGAAAGTAAGTGTATCTTCCGGATTCAATTCGCTTAATAAAGAGCCGTTTTCCAAAGATTGCAGTATAACATTGATATTGTAGTTAACTTGCCCTGTCTTATTACATGCGACGAGTGTATAGTCTGTCGTGTCCGTTGGTGTGACCGTTATACTACCGGTGAGATCGACAGTCCCTATATCAGGATTGATAGACACCCCCGTTGCGTTTGATATATTCCAGCTAAGGACCGAAGAGCTTCCCGGTCTTATTATTGCGGGACTTGCGTAAAACGAATTAATGGTCGGAAGCTCTGCGTTTTTCGACGATTCGGTGATTTTAATTGAAGTATTAACGCTTCCTTTCTCATTAACAGCAATAAGGGTATACGTGGTCGTACCGGCTGGTGACACTGTTTTTATACCGTTGAGGGCGACCTCACCGATATCGGGTTGGATTTCAACGGAAGAGGCATTTGATACTTCCCAGCTGATTTCCGACGAGTTACCCCGTGCTATATTTGTTGGGTTTGCCGTGAAATAATTTATAACCGGCAGGAAAGATGAGTTGTCCTTGATTATCAGGGTACAGCTCATCTCCTCAGACCATTCCCCGTTATCGTCCTGTACTCTGAAATCGATTGTATGTTTTCCGTCTGATAGAGTTGAGGCTTGAAAACTATCTTTGTCGCTTAGCTCACCATCAATATTTGACCGCCAACTATACGCAATAATATTGCCATATGTACCTGTTCCGTGACCGGTAAATGTTATTGTTTCTCCGGACATGGCTTCCGTGGGCGAAATTGAATCGATATAAGCTACGGGCGGCTGATTCGCTTTAACCATATTATTGAACTCATCCGGTAGATACTGGCAGCCGCTGGTTGTCAGCATGATAGACAACATCATTATTGTCATCTGCATCATGTATTTTTTCATCATTATTTTTCCGGACCGTTCACATAATGTTTTTATTTATGTTGCTATTAAAATGAACGGAAAACAGTTTGATACAGTTTATAAGCCCGTTTATTTACACTATTTTTACGCTAATTATATGGTTATCAGGAGTGATCCGTATTTCTCATCGGAACCTGGCAACTGTTTTTTATTATGCTGTCGTATAGGTGACGATAAGCTTCATGTTTTGAGGCGACCAGTGTATCAGGTCGTCATCATTTTCACCGTCGGTCTCACGTTCGGAAAATTGCAAGCGTATCTGAAATCGTGATGTCCCTATTTTGCTTTGAAGGGCGCTTTTCACCTTGCTACTGGTATATGAACTCATTTCACCTGTAGAGCAGTATTGAAAAAGCTGCTCCTGCTGGGTGCCGACAAAGTAATCCCCACTGTCCAGCGTACCGTAATTATGAACGAATGCTCTTACACATCCCAGGTCGCTGAATGGAGTACCCTCGACAGAGCTGTAATCCGAGAAGTCCACTATCACATTCCGGACTATCGCTCCAGAGGGAATACTGGATATGTTGAAACTCAGGAAAGACTGTATCGCGAGGTTGTCATTCGTATCTCCTACATATATCAGTGTCGGCCATGCATCTCCATTGCTCTGTATATAACCACTTTCATTAGTTACCGGCTCGATGATTACAGTGTATTCGGACAATGGTAACGACATCACAACTACGCTTATGTTATAGCTGACCTGTCCGGTCGAGTTGTATGCTGTAATGGTGTAATTCGTTGTATTTACAGGAGCTATAGCTTTGCTTCCTGATGAAGAGACAGTACCTATTCCCGGGCTTATTGATACTTTTGTCGCATCGGATACATTCCAGCTTAAAGTTGAAATACCACCCGAAGCGATAATTGCAGGGCTGGCGACAAAAGAGTTGATGGTCGGAAACCCTGTGTATGTGGAGGCGACGGTGATTTTTATTGAGGTATTAACGCTTCCCTTTTCATTACTTGCAACAAGTGTATATGTTGTAGTATTGACCGGCGATATTGTTTTATCGCCTGTGAGCGATACTTCACTGATTTCCGGTTGAATTGTGACTGTGGAAGCATTTAATACTTCCCAACTGATCTTCGAGGAATTGCCTTTGAATATATTAGTCGGATTTGCCGTGAAAAAACTGATAACCGGCAGTGATGATGAATCATCCTGTATTATGAGGGTACCACTAATTTCTTCAGACCATTCACCATTATTGTCCTGTACCTTGAACTGTATAGTATGGTGTCCGCTGGAAAGCGTCGATGTTTGGAAGGTATCTTTGACGCTTAACTCGCCGTCAATATCTGATTGCCATCTGTAAGCGACGACGTTTCCATTTGTATCTGTTCCGTGACCAATGAAAGTTATTGTCTTACCGGAAGTGGCCTGTGTAGGTGAAATGGAATCGATATATGCTACCGGCGGATCATTTGTCCTCACCAGTCTAGTAAAGTCTCCCGGTAGATACTGACAGCCTGTGGTAGTTAACATAATAGATAACAGGGCTATCACAATCAGCATTATGTACTTTTTCATCTCTTTACCTCCGAACCGATTGATTTGTATATCGATACAAAATATATATACCGGTCATCGCTTATATAGATGTCGCTCTCCATATGCGGAGAGCGAACCAGAATAGCTATAAATTTCAGTATTAATAATTACAGTCTCGTTTATCCTGTCATCTTTTAAAACGAAAAGCAGGAATATATTGTTTATCAGGCATAGTTGTCGATATTGTTTGTGATAACGATAGAGGAATGCTGGGCCAGGCTGTGAGACTGAGACAGGAAATATCTGCATCGACGGTGAGATTTCAGGTCAATGTTGTCGGAAAGGACACAGTGAATGTAAAGAAAAGCAGGGACAAATCGAAACGCTACTGTAAGTGTAATTGAAAAGATCAGGCTTAAAAGTATCTAATGCCGATCTCTGAGAAGCCTTCTCAATACTTTTCCGACCTTGCTTTTAGGGATTTCATCGACGAATTCTACTTCACGAATCCTTTTATAGGGGGAAATTCTCTGTTTGCAGAATTCGATTATTTCCTCGGCAGAGGCATCGTATCCTTCAAGCAATACAACAAATGCTTTTGGTATTTCTCCGAAAGCAGGGTCGGGTCTGCCTACAACTGCACATTCCTTTATTGCATTGTGCTGGTAGAGTACTGACTCCACTTCGCCCGGTGCGATAGTGTAGCCTTTATATTTGATTATCTCTTTTTTTCTATCGATTATTCGGAAGTAACCATCTTCGCTCATGGTAGCAAGGTCGCCGGTATATAACCATCCATCACGGAGTGCCGCTATATTTTCATCGGGACGTTTAAGATATCCTTTCATTACCTGAGGGCCACGAATGATAAGTTCTCCGGTCTTGCCGAGCGGCATATCTGTCAGTCCTGTTTTTTCATCGACAATGCGTGCATCGGTGTCCATGATCGGTATACCAATTGTTTCAGGTACTATCCTGTCCAGCGGGGAATCATGAGTCTCCGGACTGGCCTCACTGAGGCCATACCCGAGAACCATTGTCACTCCGGTGATCTGCTCCCATTTAGATTTTGTTTCAGCGGGAATAAGCATTGCGCCGGCTTTTACACATTTCAAGCTGGATAAATCATACTGTGTAAGCACGGGATTTGCTACCAGCATGGTGAACATCGATGCGGCACCGTAAAGTATGGTAGCTTTCTCTCTTTGAATTGTATCAAGCAGGTCTTCCGCATCGAACCTGGTGATTATAATGACACGGGAACCGGAATAAATGGCGGAGTTGACACATGTGCATGCGCCCCAGCTGTGATAGAAAGGCAGAAGCCCTACAATGATGTCTCGGTGGCTCCAACCGAGCCATACGGCATTTTGTATCGCGTTGGCTACCAGGTTAAAGTGTGTCAACATTGCGCCCTTGGGAGGACCGGTCGTTCCACCGGTATATTCTATTGCGGCGATGTCTTCCATCGGATCGATTTTCACAGGGCTGAAAAGCGCAGAATCATATTCATCCAAAATTGTCTGCAATGAGATAACTTTTTCTGACTTCGATATACCGGAGATGACCACAAATTTTAACCCTGTGCTATTCCTGATTGCCTGTACAGTAGAAAGAGAATCGGCATCAGCGATAATTGCAGAGGCTTCCGAATCGTTGATCTGGAATTTTAGTTCCTCTCCTTTATATAAGGGATTAACAGGCACAACGCTCGCGCCGGCTTTCAAAATTCCGTAGTAACCTATGACGAATTCAAAACTGTTGGGCAGAAAAAGAACGACGGTATCTCCTCTTTTTATACCATTATCGATAAGCGCAGCGGCAAGCTTATCGGTTGCTTTGTCAAGCTCGGCGTAAGTTATGCTGTCAATTTTATTGTTAAACGCTATCGCATCGGGATATCTTTCTGCGGTTTCCGTAAGCAGGGCATATAACGGTATCTCAGGATAGTCTATATGCCTTGGTACACTTTCCGGCCAGTGCTTGAACCATGGTCTATCGTTCAGTTCGTACATTACTTTTCCTTGGCAACTCAATACAGCTATTATTTATAACAAGACCGGTATACTGGTCTTTTATCGTACTGTTCGGCAATGCATTCGAACGGCATCGTCTGCCGTCCCCGCTTGTTTTACTTAATAAGCGGAGAATATATTGCAGTATTATTTAAACTTATTCATTGTTTGATTATAGGTATCTATAGTGTCGATATCCGCAATAATCTCTTCGAACTCGACATCTATTTCAAGGACATCGTCAGGATGTCTATCTGTTATCTGTTTTCCTCCTGTATCGCCTTCGAGGTGAAGCAGTTCTTCCTTATAGGACATATTGAAAATAGCAGGATGGCCTCTATTTCCTTTATATGCCGGTACAGTAATACCTTTAGGACTTTTTTTATGTGTGTCGATAATGAGATTGATTATGCCGCTGTGAATATAAGGTTGGTCTCCCAGCGCAATCATGACGCTTTGCGTAGTCTTTTTAACATATTGCAGCCCGGATATAATTGACGTGCTCATACCTTTGTCATAGCTATGATTATAAACTATAGTGATCGGTTTTCTATCGATAAGTTGCCGGACCCTTTGTGCTTCATGCCCTATGACGACTATGATCTCATCGACTTTTGAATCGAGATAATTGTCAACAGTTTGTTCCAGTATGGTATGTTCACCGAGCGACATGCACAATTTTTGCGTGCCCATCCGTGTTGATTTTCCAGCAGCAAGGATAATCGCCGAAATTGAAGAACTCATGTCTTATTTCTTTGTTTTATTAAATAATGCAAGGATCAGATTAACAATAGCATATATATCATATATATTGTGCGAGAATTCAAACCATGTTATCAGACGGACTGATATGTCCCGATTTTATTCGTTTATGATGGATATAAAATTGAACTTAGTTATAAACGGATTATAGCAAATAAGTGTTATTTGCACCAATTTATTCTAAATAATGTGATATCAACATTTATGGGCATATTTACCATATCAGCGGTATCAAAGCCTTGCGTTCAGGAGGATAATTGTTGAAATGTTCTTTATACCACATATGGTGAGCCCGGGCGCGCGGTACAAGATTTGCAATGGTCCACAGCGCAAAAGCAACACCCGGTAAAGACCACGTTGCGATCGCCCAACCAACCCATATTAATATTTCACCCAGGTAGTTCGGACTGGAGATCCAATGATATAACATGCCATAAGGTATTTTATAATCCTGTTCACCCGGCCCACGAAGTGAACGAAGTATATTATCGGCACTCCGGTTTATAACGAAACCGCCGACGAAAAGCAAGAAACCGAAGATAAATCTGGGATCGGTGAGCCATTCATTAGAATAGGGAGGCGCGAATGTAAACAGGTAACGACCGTTTAGATAGGCGTTTCCTGTGTTGAATATAATCGCAAATACGATAATCAGTACGGGCATCCGTTTGACTACCGAGTTCAAACTAAAAGGATAGATAAAAGCCCTGTGTATATAATGTGCTTCCCACATACATAAAAAGACCACCAGTGTGACTGTCTTGACATTGTTTCCCAGCCAGAAGCAGACCGCGAATCCCAGTGGCGATACTGATTCCATAACCATCCATGCAATTCTGCTGTCGATGGTAAGTCCCCATCCTTTCCGGGTATGCCGTCCGTATGGAGCGTTGATAAAAATGAGTACTATAAAGATGACAAGCGCAATAATCATCCATGCGATAATAAGTCTATTAAAAAAAATTCTTTCGTTCATTTAAATTACGCTGGATGTTGAATTTTAATCCAGATATCCGTACTCTTTAAACCAGCGGAGTGTATCGATAATCGTATCTCTAAACGGCCGGGGATGATAATCGAGATCATTTGTCGCTTTTTGATGGCTGATATGACGATTGCTATATAAGGCTTTTAGCGATACAGGAGTATATAACGGACGTTTACCGGTCAACCGGGAAGACAATGCGATAAACGGTGTTCCGGCAGATGCAAGCCACAGCGGACATGTAACACGCGGTGCGCGTTTTCCGGTTATTTCCTGGACAAGTGTCGCCATATCCCGTACCGATACCCAGTGACCTGATAGCAGGTATTTTTCGCCGCACGCGGCTTTTTGCGCTGCATTAATCGCACCGGCAGCAACATCCCGTGCATCAACCCAGTTAAATCCACCGGAAACCAGCGACGGTAGTTTACCCCGGGCCATTAAAAGGATCGCTTCGCCACAGTGAGAAGGGCGGAAATCATATGGGCCAATAATTGCCGTAGGATTGATTATTACGGCATCCAGCCCTTTTTCTATTCCTTTCCGGATTTCCCTTTCTGCAGCGGCTTTTGACATATCATAAGGTAAGCTTTTCCGGCTTTTTTTTACCAGAGGACGTGATTCATCAAGCAGCATATCGAACGGTTCCTGTTCAAATGCATGGATCGAGCTGAAATACACCAGACGCCGGACCCCACTATGAAGACATTCCTCGACAACATTTTGTGTGCCCGTTACGTTTATCATTTCAAATTTGTGTTGTTCGTGCATCAATATTGAGATATGTCCTGCTGCGTGGAACACAATATCCGCCCCTTCGAATACCCCGTGCATTGACGCAGGATCACAAATATCACATGATGCCGTTTTTATATCAAGTCCATCAAGAGCGCGATGGTCGATATGAGTGAGGGCTGTAAGATCCTCGCCTTTATCCAGAAGTGTCCGTATTAAGTTGGCGCCGAGGTGCCCTGAAGCACCGGTAACTACAATTTTCATTTCATGTAAAGATGTTTAATATATATTTTTTTATGGCGTGTATACGTATGTCGCAGGCTATCTATAATATATGAAAAGCCGACAGCGCAACACGACGGTGAAAGCGGAGACTCCAGCATGAATTACTTAAGTCTGTTTCTAGCCTATATTATATGTTATCGTGTCAAGACAATTACATAACTTTACGAGCCTTTGCAACTATACGATGTGATAATAATAAATAATACGCTTACCATTGTAGTCGGGGATATTATTCTGCTATCATAACATCTGTCTGCACGTTATACTCAACCTGTCGGTAATGACAGGTAAATAATATATTCACAAAGATAATTCAGGAGGAAAATAATATGGCTGACAGGTTAAAAGACAAAGTAGCTGTCGTAACGGGGAGTGGAAGAGGGATTGGCAAAGGCATTGCTATGGGGATGGCTGCAGAAGGTGCAAAAGTGGTAATCAATGCCCGGAGCAAATCAACCAGCGGAAATCCGAAAACACCAATGGTAGCCGATGAAGTGGTTGAGGAAATAAAGAGTAGCGGAGGTATTGCGGTTGCGAACTACGATTCGGTGGACAATCCGGAAAGTGCAAATAATATCATAAAAACAGCTATAGATAATTTTGGCAGGATAGATATTCTGGTAAATAATGCAGGTATTATCAAGGACCGAATGTTGTGGAATATGACCGATGAGGAATGGGACCAGGTCATAAAGACACACCTGTACGGGCATTTCTATTGTACCAGGGAAGCAGTACGGCATATGAGAGATGCTATCAAAGAGGGTAAACAGGAATACGGACGAATTATTAATGGCAGCTCATATGCAGCGATAAAAGGAAACGTCGGACAGCCGAATTACAGTGCTGCTAAAGCAGGTGTGATCGGTTTCACCTACTCCTGTGCGCTGGCCCTGTGGAAGTCGGGAATTACATGTAACGCAATAGTACCACGTGCGCTTACCCAGATATCCGATTCAATTCCTGATGATAGAATGCGGACACTCGCTGCAAGCCGTGGTATAGAGGGGGCCGATACGTTGCCTATTGACGAATTGAAAAAGAAGTTTATCGGCGGTTCACCGGAAGCTATCGGTCCAGCCGTATGCTGGCTATCGAGCAAGGAATCGTCCAAAGTGAACGGTCATATTTTCCTTGTAATGGAAGGCCGTGTAAGTATTTTTAACTATATGGATGAGGAGAAGATTGCTTTCAAGGATGGCGCATTCGATGTAGAAGAGATGTTTAAGATCATGCCTACAATGACTGCCGGTCTATCCAATATCGCTCTTGATTAACCGGATAATATAAAAATCCATACGTTTCTTCTTGTCTTCAAAGGCATAAAGAGGAATTCCTCTTTATGCCTTTTTTATCAGATTGACTATTGTGTATAAAAATAAATTAATATATAGTTACATCCATAGAGTGTTATCGTAATGACGACTGGAGTTTAGATTATTTCAGTAATAATTTCCCGTTGTTACATGAACCAAATTACATTCGCTTTGATATAATACAGATCAGGTGTAAAAAACTACAAATATAGATAAAATGTGCATAGTATATATAGTTTGATCGGATGTCATGCAGCAATTAGTGCAATGTTATAAATGTGGAGAACAGAATAATCTAGGGAACCGTTTTTGTATTCGTTGCGGGGAACCGTTTCATTATAAATGCCCGCAGTGCAGGGCAAATATCAGCGCCGATTATAATGCGTGTCCGAATTGCGGCGTTGCGCTTGATTGGGGAATCAAAGCTGACCAGGAGGTAGAACCGGAGCCGGTTCCTAACGGCGATAAATCCTCCGAGCTGAATGAAAAGAAGCCTGAGAAGAAGCAGAAACCGTCAGGAATGACACGGAATCCCGCTACCCCCTGGCTTGTAGGGTTTATTGTGATCATGTTATGTATTACCGCGGTCTTTGCTATAGATTCATTTTTGCAGGGAAAGTCCGGACAGAGTACACCACAAACTGCACCGGCAACTCTGGGCAATGTTGCGTTTGAACTTACTGCTGAAAAGTTAAGCGATGATTATGCGAAAGACGAGGTAGCGGCAGATAACCTTTATAAAGGTAAAGTTTTAGAAGTGACAGGTAAGGTGAGCAGTGTTAATAAGAATATCATGGGGATATATTTTATCAAATTATCCGGAGGCAGTATTGAGGACTGGGAAATCCAGTGCACGTTCGACGGGCAACATGGCTCAGAAGTATCCGGCCTCGAGCCCGGTGATATAGTGACTATAGAGGGAAAATGCGATGGTTATTTTATGTCTGTGAAAATGAAGGACTGCATTTTGATACCTTAATATATGGTGATGTCGAACGGCGTCGGCAGGTTAATCCTATAATGCTGTATTTAATGTAAAGGCAGAAATAACAAATTTTAATATAGGAGGAAAAGAATGGGTATTGAATGGTACAGGGACTTAATAATATGCATAGCCGGGGCGGTTACCTGCATTCTGATTCTTGTTATTATCGGGGTGACTATATATTTATCTACAATCATAAAGTCATTGGTTAAAAAAACCAGGATGATAATGAATGCGGTCGAGTTGACGACGGAACAGTTCAAGGATATTGTTTCAGAAGTACATCAGGATATCGTGGATGTGAAATCTGAAATACTGAGTCCGTTAGTACAGATAATGTCTATCATCCAGGGTATACGCAAGGGATATGAACTAATTAATTCGTTTACCGAAAAAAAAGGAGGCAAAGATGTCTAGCAAGGATGAAAATACCGGATTTCTTGTTGGCTTTATTGTAGGTGCGGTGGTTGGATTGGCAGCCGGAGTGCTCTATGCTCCCCGTTCAGGAGTGGAAACTCGATATTTTATCAGGGAAAAAGCTGAAGAGGTAAGAGAAAGGGCATTTGAGACAGCGGAAAAAATTAAAGAGACTGCTGCTGAGATGAAGAAAAAAGCAGATGAACTGACGGGGGATGCTTAAACAGAGTAGTGGACGTGGTTGGAGTACGGGGGTATATATAAGCGGAAGATATATGTATCCGATACGATAACCTGAACTTGATATAAACTTTCCTTGAGTGGAGTATGTTATATCAAATACAGGTTATCTTACCGTACAATAAGGACTGTATAAGTTCGGTGAAGATCAAAAACGAATTTACCGGACTCTGCCGGATTCAATATATGGGGTGTATTTTTGTCTGATAACCAGGGTATATTTCAAAGACACCGTAATCTGATCTTCTTTTTAATCGGTCTCATTATCACGTTTGCAATTCTTTATGCATTACGCAGTGCAATATTTCCTTTTATCATAGGTATTGTCATTGCATATCTTGTACATCCGGTAATTAACTGGATTGAGAAGAAATTACCTTATAAAGGGAAATACCATCACACGAAACGGATCGTATTAATATTCGTGATCTTTTTACTGGTAATCGCGATAGTCGGTCTTTTTATATTCTATATTATCTCCGAAGTTGCCGATTCATTTATTGTATTAATTCAGAATGCACCGAGTTATATTACAGGGGCATGGAAAACCATAGAAGGCTGGCTCGATTCTTTTCGATATAGTATTCCCGAGGAATGGCAACAGGAGGTGAATAACTATATTAAAGAGATCGGAGGAAAAGCGAGCGGCACTATACAACAGGGAGTTATGAACACGCTTGAGTTCATACCTACGACAGTTAATTTCGTGCTTGCCCTCATATCTCTGCCGATTTTCCTGTTCTTTATCTTAAAAGACACGGAAAAACTGAAAGAAGGTTTTTATTCATATCTCTCACCCGGCGTTGCGATACATACACATAATGTGATCAATATTGTCGAAAATATATTAGGTAGATATGTACGGGCCCAATTACTTCTCGGTCTGGTGGTTGCCTCACTGGATTTCATCGGGCTGAGTATATTAAGAATCAAGCTAGCAGTCCCTCTTGCTGTGGTCGCAGGATTCACTGAACTTATTCCGATCCTTGGACCATGGCTTGGGGCAGCGGTTGGTGTGATGGTAGCGCTTGCTACTGCACCGGACAAAGTTATATGGGTGGCAGTCGTGTATCTTGCAGTACAACAGGTAGAGAATATTTTTCTCGTTCCCAGAATACAGGGAGGGCTGCTGCATATCAATCCGGCTGTGCTAATGGTATTGATAGTGCTTGGCTCTTACCTTGCCGGTATCTGGGGTATTATATTGATTGCTCCTTTGACCGCGACGATCGTCGAAATCTATAAATATGTCCGCACAAATGCTGCTAAAGAAGAAACTGAAGTATCTTCTCAAAATGTTACGGAAAATGTACCGGAGGAGTGATTTATCCGGTCGGTATTGTTCAGAAGAATTTCAATAGGGGCCTTTTTTTACCATACTGCGTTTTAAACCGGTCATAACGACCGGTTTGTGTCTTTATTTTCCGGTCATGTTAAAATTAAATTTTAGTATATGTTGTTATGAGGAATAAATGTGTCTCTTGACTCGATAATTGTAAAAGGTGCGCGCGAACATAATTTAAAGAATATCGATATTTCAATACCCCGGGATAAGCTTGTCGCTATTACCGGCGTTTCGGGGTCGGGGAAAAGCTCTCTTGCTTTTGATACCATCTATGCTGAAGGGCAGCGACGGTATATGGAATCGCTTGCTGCTTATGCACGCCAATTTTTAGGTAAAATGGAGAAACCGGATGTCGATTATATTGAAGGGCTAAGCCCTGCCATTTCGATCGACCAGAAGGGGCCCTCTCACAATCCGAGATCTACCGTAGGAACGGTAACAGAAATCTACGATTATTTGAGACTTCTGTTTGCCCGTGTAGGTCATCCGCATTGTCCTAACTGCGGTCGTGAGATTTCAAAACAAACGGTACAACAAATTGTCGATGCGGTACAGTCAATACCTGCCGGAAAAAGAATAATGATCCTGGCACCGCTTGTGAAGGACAGAAAGGGAGAACACAGGTCTGTTTTTGATGATTTACGCAAGGCTGGTTTCGTTCGTGTGCGGATTGACGGTATTATCCATGACCTTTCTGAAGAATTTGATCTGGACAAAAATAAAAAGCATACGATTGAGGTGGTTGTTGACCGGCTTCAGACAGGGAATGATGATGAAAGCAGCAGGATTACTGATTCACTGGAAACAGCGTTGAAACTCGGAGGTGGGGTGGTGCTGGTGTCTATTGTAGACGGTGAAGAATTACTTTTTTCAGAACATTTTGCCTGTGTTTATTGCGGTATCAGCCTGGGTGAGATTGCTCCACGAACTTTTAGCTTCAATAGCCCGCACGGCGCATGTCCCGCTTGCGGAGGGCTCGGCATTAAAATGGAAATAGATACAGATATTCTGATACCTGATAAAAACCTGAGCCTGGTCGAGGGCGCTATAGGGGCGTGGGGGTGGGGTACCTGGTATGCAACTGAATTGCAGGCGCTTGCACGACGTCATGGTTTTTCGCTTCATACTCCCATTAAAGACCTGAAGCCGGAGCACCTGAATCTTGTTTTATATGGAGAAAACAACGAGTCCGTGAAATATAGAAACAAATATGGAAAGGTAAGAGAGTATTTCACCGGTTACGAAGGGGCTGTTACACGGCTGGAACGTTTATATCGAGAGACGGAATCCGGTAATTCAAGGGCGCATATCGAACGATATATGGCAACCAGAATGTGTCCTGTATGTGAAGGCAAACGACTTAAACCGGAATCGCTTGCTGTTACGGTAGATAAGAAAAATATCATTGAAGTGACCGGATTGTCCGCTTTTGCAATGTCCCGGTGGATACACTATGTAGGTAACGAATCGGATACAAAGTCCTGTTTGTCTGCTAACGAGCTTTTAATAGCTCATCAGATTTTGAAAGAGATAAATACACGTCTTGGATTTCTTAATGACATCGGTCTGGGTTATCTAACGCTTGACAGGCCCTCGGCGACTTTAAGCGGTGGTGAGGCGCAACGTATACGTCTGGCGACACAAATCGGCAGCGGGCTTATGGGAGTGCTGTATATTTGCGATGAGCCGACAATAGGCTTGCATCCTGCCGATGTGCACCGTTTAATAGATACCCTCAAACGGTTGAGGGACCTGGGAAATTCGGTCATTATTGTCGAACATGATGAGGCGATGATGCGCGCAGCAGACTATATCGTCGATATTGGACCCGGTGCGGGAGAACACGGAGGATACGTTGTTGCAAGCGGTACTATGTCCGATATTACGAAATGTAACCGGTCGCTTACCGGACAGTACCTCAGTAAAGCGAAACAGATACCGTTGCCCGATCATCGCCGTAAAGGCTCAGGGAAATACCTGGAAATAAAAGGTGCTGCCGAGAATAATTTGAAACATCTAGACGTGAAAATACCGCTCGGGAAGTTTGTTTGCATAAGCGGAGTATCTGGGAGTGGAAAGAGCACGCTCATCAACGATATATTATATAAGAACCTTGCAGCGACAATGTACAGGGCAAAAGACAGGGGAGGGCTGTGCGAGGGAATTACCGGCATCGAGCATATCGATAAAGTGGTGAATATAGACCAGTCGCCGATAGGCCGTACTCCGAGGAGCAATCCTGCTACCTATACAGGAACGTTTACGCCTGTGAGAGAGCTTTTTGCATCTGTTCCCGAAGCCAGAATGCGTGGTTATATGCCGGGACGGTTTTCATTCAATGTGAAAGGCGGACGGTGCGAAGCATGCCAGGGTGAAGGCTATATTCAAATTGAAATGCAGTTTCTTCCTGATGTTACTGTACCATGTGAAATCTGCAAAGGAAAAAGATATAACAGGGAAGCATTGGAAGTTCACTTCAAGGGTAAGAATATTGCCGATGTACTGAATATGACCGTTGATGAAGCTCTGGAATTCTTCTCAAATCAGCCCAGATTGAAAAATAAGCTGGAGACGCTGAAAGATGTAGGGTTGGGTTATATGCGTCTTGGCCAGCCTGCTCCGACACTGTCCGGTGGTGAAGCTCAACGGGTCAAACTGGCTACCGAATTATCACGCCGGTCTACAGGGAAAACGCTTTATATTCTGGATGAGCCGACGACAGGGCTATCATTTGCCGATATCGATTGTTTGCTCAAAGTTTTACAGCGACTGGTCGATTCAGGGAATACGGTGGTGATTATCGAGCATAATCTGGATGTAGTGAAGAATGCCGATTATATAATCGATCTGGGTCCCGGCGCAGGTGATGACGGCGGACATATCGTTGCTACGGGTACTCCGGAAAAGGTGGCAATGAACGAAAACTCGGCTACCGGACGATACCTTCGGGATAACCTTGCAGTTTCAAAGTGCGAATACCCCGTCACTGCATGAAGAATTAGTTTTTGATATCACTGTTTTATCAAGCACAGGCAATATAATTATTATCTGTTAACTGATGGATATCGTTGAGCCGTCAGCAGTTTTTACGACATTTATTGTTATGGGAAAACTCTCTTTAAGCTCTTCAAGATGTGTGATAACAAATATCTTTTCAAAGTCGTCCTGAATAGAGTTAATAGCTTCAACCAGACGTTCTCTTCCTGAACTGTCCTGAGTTCCGAATCCTTCGTCTATAATTAGTAAGGGCAATGAAGCGCCCGCACGCCGTACAAGTAATTTTGAAAGCGCAATGCGCAGCGCCAGATCGATACGGAACGCTTCGCCGCCACTATACATTTCATAATTACGTGTTCCGAGTTCATCCGCAATTTTAATATCGAGTGTTTCTATTGTTTCGTTTTTTTTGGACCTCATCTCGCGCTGACTTTCCAATTTCAGCGAGAGCCTGTTGTCGGTCATTTTTCCAAGCAGCCGGTTGGCTTCCATTTCAATCTCAGGATAGGCCTGGCTTATAAGCAGCGCCTGTACCCCTTTCTTACTGAATGCTTCGGTAAGTTCCCTGTAGATCAGGTCTTCTTTTTCAGCTTCTTTACGTAGTGCTTCTTTATCATGCTTTACGCTATCGAGTTCGACAAGGTGTCTTTTTCTTTCCTGGTACGTCATGAGCAGATCGCGCTGCTGTCGTTCCTGTTCCTGTAATAACGCGTATTCACGTTCCGCCTGGTCGAGTTTTATTACCTCAGTCGACAATACGGCTATTTCGCTGTTCAGAGACTCCCGGGTTTGTGTTGCTTCCTGTGTTCCGGCATCAAGATGAGAAATCCTCAATTCCGCCTCGGCAAGAGAACGTTTTTCCTGGTCGTTATATTTCATTACGTCATCGTATTCACGTTTAAGGCTGTCATATTTAATAAGCGCTTCAAGTTGTTTTTTAACGGTTTCATGCTGTGTTTTATTGTAGTCGAGTATATTCCTCACCTGCTCCAGTTTTGTCAGAGACTGCTGCTCATGTACTGCATACTCTTTATTGGCAAGCTGTTCTTCGATCTCTTCAAGGCGTGATTTCTCAGAGGCAATCTCATTGCCTGCCTTTCTTGCTGCTTCCAATTCTTTACCTATAATATCCAGCCGGCTTTGCCGTCGGGACCGCTCCTGGTTGAGCCGCCGTTCCTTTTCAGCTACGTCCTGCTCAATCGATTTTAATATTTCGCGTTTTTGTGACAGTTCCTGTACTACCTTCTGCCGTATAACCTCTTTATCTTCTATTTCCTTTGCTAGTTTCATCTCGATACGTTCTATTCCATCCTGTCCGAGCTCTGTCTCACAGAGGGGACAACGTGTTTCCCCCTGAGAAAGCAGTTTGTGTCTTTCATGAAGACTTTCCGTTTCCTGTTCTGCTTGCGCGAAGGTCGATTCTAAATAACTGATACGGGAGGATATCGATTGTGCTTCCTTTCTCCGTGTTGACAGTTCCTGTTCCATTTCTCCGATAGCGACAACATCGTGCCGGGCTTCCGTCAGACTTTGTTCCAGTGACGATATTTTATTGAAGCTTTGTTCTCTGTCGGTTATTTTAGCCCTTATCTTTTCATATTCAATAGTGAGAAGCTCTCCGGCTTTTTGTATTTCATGTTCCAGTTTGTTGATATGCTCGTTGATGGTAAGCAACTGGCCCAACTTACGGTTATATTCCTCATTGGTCTTGCCGGTCGAAATATATTCAGTATATCCCCTGACAATATCATCCTTATTTGCCATGACCGATTCGTACTCGGCTATCTTTTTTCTGCTGGTTTCCAATTTTTGTTTCCAGTAGTTCAGGTCCTCTGCCATTCCTTGTATCCGGTCTTGAATAGCCTTTAGCTGGTCTTTTTTGCGCTCTATCATGTCTTTCTGTACGCGTAATGCCGATAGTAACTGTTCCTTTTGTTTTTTTTCCTTTTCGATATTGTCCAGCACCTGTTGTATCTCACCTAGTTTTGTTTCATGCTCGTTCAGGCGGGAAAGCTGTGTGTCGATGTCCTCAATCGAATTATCGAGTTCGGCTATTTCACCTTTTTTTTGTAACGCCTTTTCTTTTGCCTTTCTTTCCAGCTCGTCATATTGGGACAGGTTGAGAATGGTTGCGATAATCTCTTTGCGTTCACCGGGACGTTTAATGCTGAATTCATCTGAATGTCCCTGACGAAGAAAAGCGCTGTTAACAAAAGTCTGGTAGTCCATATTAAGCAGGTCGATAATTATTTTCTGTGTCTCCTGAAAGCTGTTGCCGCTCATCGATTTATAGCTACCGTTGTCTGATATTTGAAGCTCTAAAATAGTATGCCCCGGTCTTGTTGCGCTGAGCCTTCTGGAACGTTTGCGAAGGACGCGGTATACTTTACCGCGTGACATGAACTCAAGCTCGATTTCCATTTCAGGCTGCCCCAAATAAATAAGGTCATCATCGCTTTTTGCACGTGATTCACCCCAGATTGCCCATGTCATCGCGTCGAAAATTGCCGATTTACCGTTTCCATTGTCGCCGCACAAACAGGCAACGTGAATACCGTCGAAAGAAAGCGGCGGCACATTATCGCGATAGCACATGAAATTCTTTATAGTGAGCTTTTTCGGAATCATATGAAATTACTTAAAACAACGCGTTTGTGTAATCGCCGGATTAATTTAATTTTATAACGTTTATATTATGATAGCTACTATATATATAGTATAGCTGTCGATAATCAGATATATCAGATATGGTAAGATAAATATGAGATAGCTATTATAACACAGGCGCGGTATTAAAATAGGGCAGGCATAACGTAAAAATACACAGCAGATTTAGTTGACATAAAGTTATTTAATGCTTGTATGATTATGCGGTGTTCTGTCATTATTGCAGTGTTATTGTTTATAATAAGTTGTTCGAATGGTTATCGACAATTTACTGGAATTGAGGTAATTACGCATGTTTGAAATACTTACTGAAAAGATCGGCAATGTATTACGCAATTTAAATAATAGGGGAAGGCTGAGCGAAAAAGACATTGACGAGGCTCTTCGGCTGATTCGGATTGCGCTTCTGGAAGCCGATGTGAACTTTAAAGTGGTAAAAACCTTTCTTGCCGGTGTACGTGAGAAAGCACTGAACGCCGCAGTACTTGAAAGTCTTACGCCAGGACAACAAATCGTAAAAATTGTAAATGAAGAATTGGTCAATCTTCTGGGGATCACCCAGGCAAAGCTTGCCGTTTCACCACAACCGCCTTCGATTATTATGCTGGTCGGGCTTCAGGGTTCAGGCAAAACCACCACATCATCGAAGCTGGCTCTTCAGCTCAAACAGTCCGGACAACGTCCTCTTCTCGTAGCAGCAGACACCAGACGGCCTGCGGCAATTGAACAACTTGTTGTACTGGGGAAACAATTGGACCTGCCCGTATACCATGAGGATGTGAAGAGTACTCCGTTGACTATTTGTCGCAATGCGCTCAAACGTGCAAAAGAAATGGCAGCAACGTGGATGATAGTAGATACGCAGGGCCGTTTGCATGTCGATGAAGAATTAATGAAAGAATTGACCGATATGAAAAAGGCATTGCATCCTTCAGAAGTGTTGCTTGTTGTAGATGCCATGGTGGGGCAGGATTCAGTGAAAATAGCCGAGGAGTTCAATCTTCATGTCGGCCTGACCGGGCTGATTCTTACAAAAATGGACGGAGATGCCCGCGGCGGTGCAGCGCTTTCAATTCGCTCGGTTACAGGGGTGCCCGTCAAATACATAGGCAGCGGTGAAAAGCCAGCCAATCTGGAGCCTTTTTATCCTGACCGTATGGCATCCCGTATTCTGGGTATGGGTGATATGCTCACGCTCATCGAAAAAGCGGAAAAAACATTTGATAAGCAGCAGATAGAGAAGCTGGAAAAAAATATCCGAAGCTCTACATTTACGCTGGAAGACTTCCTGGAACAGTTAAATCAGATTAAAAAGATGGGGCCGTTGGACCAGTTGATGGATATGATTCCCGGATTTTCAAAGATTTCATCGAAGATGGCGGATGGGAAAGAAGAGCAACAAATGAAAAAGATTGAGGCTGTTATCCTCTCTATGACTCCCGAGGAACGTCGCAATCCTTCGATTATAGGTGGAAGCCGCAGGCGTCGTATAGCGAAAGGAAGCGGTACAGCACCAAGCGATGTCAATCAGGTGCTCAATCAGTTTTATCAGTTACAAAAGCTCACGAAAGTAATGGCAAAAGGAAAATTGCCCCGCAACCTTATGGGGATGATGAGATGAAGGGCTATGGTTATTCCGCTGCCGTAGTGACGCCTTCAAATGTAATTGACCCTTTATCTATACTAATATAAGTTAATTTGACCGGCATATCTTTAAATGGATTTTGCATTATCCAAACTATATCCAGCAGTTTCCCTACTTTTTCATCGGTGGACTTGGTGATTGGCAATTTCCCAAGAAAGAAATCTTCAACGATAACAGATACATCGCTATCGACTATATCGAATTTTCCGACCAGACCGATTTTTGCGTCTATCCCACGGTTGTTCATGACTGCATAAAGCCAGATATAATCATCTTCGAAGTTCACGAGTAGATCGCGGCAGGGAAGTTCCCCGTCGGCAAGCAATTCTACTATCTTGGAATTGAGTTCCTCCTCAGTAAGTTTCAGGGAGACATCAACTTTCTGGCCGGCGGCAGCAGCTTTTTTTACATCGTCTTTAAACGTATCGAATTTATTATCGAAACTTTTAACCGCATCATAGGATACCGGTGAAATGGTCATTTGCGATTTGATAGCCGGCGCGAGTGAGTACAGGAAAACACCTGTCATGAAAAAAAGGAGTACTGCGAGAGCAATAGCACCGATAACCATAAGGACTGTTGAAAATATTCTCATTGTTGCTCCTGTGTACCTTGTTTATTCCAGATAGTCTTTCAATTTGCGACTTCTGCTTGGATGTCGCAGTTTGCGCAATGCTTTAGCTTCAATTTGCCGGATTCTCTCACGTGTAACATTGAACTCTTTACCTACTTCTTCAAGCGTTCTTGCACGTCCGTCTTCAAGCCCGAATCTGAGCAACAATACACGCCTTTCTCTTTCGCTAAGCTCGTTTAGAACAGAGTTCAACTGGGCTTTAAGCAGCTCTCGCGAGGCTGCATCTGCGGGGGCCATGGTTGCTCTGTCTTCGATAAAATCACCGAGATGGCTGTCCTCTTCTTCTCCTATAGGCATTTCCAGGGAAATAGGCATTTGTGACAGCTTCATTATTTCCCTTACACGTTCCGAGGAAATTTCCATGCCCTTGCCTATTTCTTCATAACTCGGTTCCCTGCCATATTCCTGGGCGAGCCGTCTATTTGTTCTGAGCAATCTATTAATAGTCTCGACCATGTGTACCGGTATACGTATAGTACGCGCCTGGTCGGCTATTGCCCGTGTAATTGCCTGCCGGATCCACCATGTGGCATATGTACTGAATTTATAACCCTTCCTGTATTCGAATTTTTCAACTGCCCTGACGAGACCTATATTTCCTTCTTGAATGAGGTCCAGAAGCGGCATCCCGTGTCCTACATATTTCTTGGCTACACTCACTACCAGTCGTAAATTGGCTTCCGTAAGGTGTTTTTCTGCCTTATCCGCTGTTTTTTTTACTCTATCCAGAAAAGCCTTGATTTGTGCGTTCTTTGAATGCACTTGTTGCATGAATTCCGGACTAATAGGATCACTAACAAGTGATTCTACTTCCTTCCATGTTGTTTCTTCGCCGATAATTGTAAGGAGTTCGGGAGGTAATAACCGGATATCGAGTGACAGGGTTATCATGTTCAGCTCCGTATCCTGAGCGAAGTCTTCACCCTGTTCGCTTAATCTTATAATTAAGTTCGGATCGATAACACCGTCTATTGCATCATGCAATTTTTCGTCGAGGACTGCTTTTACAAAATTATCCTCGCCGGGAAGTTCCAGCATTTTTATAATCAGGTCATAGAGGGGTTTCAAAGATAGAAGATGGCGGACCATGTAGACCATTATTTCTTCAACCGGAGGGTAGATATTATATTGCTGGAAATAAAGGTCTTCTATTTTTCTTAGATATTTTGCCTCTTCCAGTTTGCTGGCCAGGATTTTCTCGTCTTTAGCGGTAAGAAGCTGCACTTTACCGATTTCACGTAGGTAAACATGTACCGGGTCATCGATTACATCATGGTCTACATCTTCCGTTTCCTCAGCAGAGAATGCCGTTTTGCTTTCAAATCCAGGTTTTAATATATCGTCTTCTTCGATATCGGTGGATTCTTCTTCTTCCCAGAGAGTGGCCAGGTCAGGCTCCTCTTCAGCGTCGCTATCGCTGATGACATACATCGATTCATCATCCTCGTTCATATCGAGTATTTCGTTACGATTTGCGCCGGCATTTTTCTTTTCAGGAAAGTATGAGATTAGATCATCATCTTTCGAAAGGCTCATTTCCTGTTCCTCTTCGGTTTTATGCTGTTGTTTTTCTTTTCGTATCTCTGGCATCAAAAATCTCTTTTAATTGTTTATGTTCCTCAATACCTTTCTCATTTAATCTGGAAAGTTGCTCGTTTGTTCCGTTTACTTCTGCGAAAAAGAGTGCTTTTTTAAGCTCTGTATTTCTCAACCATCTTTCTTTTAAGCGGGTAGTGCACATTGCAAAATCTTTTTGTTGTGCTTCTTCGCTATATTTTAATACAGGCGGCAACTCTTTTTGCATCAGGTCATGAAACCGTTGCTGGAGAATATTATCAAGGTTATTATTATTATGCTCAAGTTTATCATTATTTAGCCATTTTAGGAAAAGTTCTCGGTTCTCGGTAAGCTCGAAATATTCAGAAGAAATATTTTCGCCCTGATCTCTGAGATTTGGAAATTGCAGCAGAAGCGCAAGACTATACTCTTCGAGTGGGTTTGATAGAAGCGAAGGATCAATAGCATTTGTACGGTAATTTAATCTGTTTACAGGTCTTTTACCTTTATGTACTCCACGTGATTTTTTTATTACATCTTCGATGACGTTATCATTAATTCCGAGTAATGTGGCAAGTTTATGAATGTAATGTGCCTGTCGAATTGTATCTTTGATACCTGATAAGAGCGGTAGAAATTTATCGACAAGTGCAGACTTATCCTGCGCACTATTTAAATCGATCCGGGCAACCGCATTTGAAAACAGGAAGTCCATTATCGGTCTGGCATTCTGTAATAAATAATGCCACTGTGTTTCATCTTCCCTGATTACCTGGTCCAGGTCCTTACCTTCAGGAAGGACAATTACCTTGACTTCATGTGAAAGCATGCCTGCAATTGATCCGTCTATGCTATCCGACGGTGTGACCGGCTTTGTTTTGTCCAGTATTTCGCTGCTTCTGTAGACCGCCTCAATACCTGCCGAGTCGGCATCAAGCGCCAATATAATATTTTTTGTTAATTTTTTCAATATATCCAGTTGTTTTTCAGTTAATGCTGTTCCCATCGCAGCAACTGTATTTTGCACGCCGTGCTGATGAGCGGTGATCACATCCATATACCCTTCGGTAATCACCACCATATCGGACTGGCGGATGAATTTGCTCGCCCTGTCAACTGCATAAACGCTACTGCTTTTATCGAAGATAGCCGATTGCGGGGAATTAATATATTTTGCCGAAGAGTCATCCATGGCTCTGGCACCGAAGCCGGTGACTTTGCCATGGATATCACGGATCGGAAACATAATACGATTTCTAAACCGATCATAATAACCACCGCTCTCACGTTCTATTACCATACCCGTGTCCAGCAAGTCCTTTTCGCTGTAATTCTCAGCAAGCAAATGGTTTTGAATATCTTCGTAGCTGTCTTTACTGAACCCTAGTTGAAACTGCTCTAACGACTGAGATGACAGTCCGCGCTGTGAAAGATAGTCCCGTGCTTTCTTGCCCGCAGGTGTAGATACGAGTAAATGATGATAATATGCAGCGGCGGCTTCATTCAACCTGAGGAGCTTTTCCTTGCGTTCTTCGTGCGCTTTATCAGGTAATTTATATTCCGAGAGGCTTATTCCTGCTTTTTCAGCCAGAAGTTTTAATGATTGTGCGAAATCTATATTCTCCTTCTTCATTACGAAGGCAAAGATGTCGCCACCGGTACCGCAGGAGCCGAAACAATGCCAGCTTTGATTGTCAGGAAAGACAAAAAATGAAGGTGTCTTTTCCGAGTGGAAAGGGCATATTGCTTTAAAATTATGCCCGGATTTTTGCAACGTGACATATTCGGAGATGACCTCGACAATGTCGAGTTTTTGTTTTATATCGCCTGCTATACTCATATCACTCTGGAAAGAAACGAAAAAATTAAATAGTTTGTTTATCGCTTGTGCTTATATTGATCAATCTCTTCCGCCTTACGCATTGCATACAGGTCGGTCATACCGGCTATATAATCGGTAACTTTACGTTCGATACTGTCATTGCGTAGCCGGTACTCGTCGGGAAGTTTATCTTCGTTGACCAGATAATACTCATATAACGTATATATTACTTCTTTTGCTTTGTTTTGTTCTGCGGCCAAGTCTGAATTATATACCTTGTCGAAAAGAAAATCACGTAGAGCATTCGATACTTTTAAAATTGCAGGACTCATACTAATCGAAGGTTTTTTTGTATGCTCATCATTTATGCTGTCGATTGAATTGCTTACGATATCAACCACAAGAGTATTGATTCGCCGGGATGAAGAATGTCCGAGTACTTCCGCAACGGAAGAGGGAAGTTGTTTCTCTGTGATTATTCCAGCCCTTATTGCATCACCGGTATCATGGTTGATGTATGCGACAATGTCAGCTATCTTCACAACCTGTCCTTCTACGGTGCCGACATCCGACCAACCTTCTCCAAGAATACCGATCATCCCCTTGGAATGGTGTAGAATACCGTCTCGTACTTCCCATGTAAGATTTAGGCCCTTTCCATATTTTTCAAGCAGGTCGACTACTCTAAGACTTTGCTCGTTATGCCTGAAACCATCCGGTAAAAGTTCATCAAGCACTTTCTCCCCGATATGGCCGAATGGTGTATGTCCGAGGTCGTGCCCGAGTGCTATTGCTTCAGTCAGGTCTTCATTGAGGTTGAGCGATCTTGATATTGTTCGTGCAATCTGAGATACCTCCAGTGTATGGGTTAACCTGGTTACGAAGTGATCGTCAAGCGGAGCGACAAATACCTGCGTCTTATGTTTAAGACGGCGAAATGCATTGGAATGGATAATCCTGTCCCTGTCCCGCTGAAAATCAGTACGCAATGGACAGGGAGCTTCAGTAATTTCTCTACCCCGGCTTGTCCTGTTTTTTGCAGCAAACACGGAAAGACATTCCTCGCGCTCTTCAGTGCGCAGGCGAATAGAGTGATTCTCTATTAAAGCATTATTTATAATGTTTATTTTATTTCACTCCGGTTTTATTCAGATGCCTGCTTATTCATATAACGCAAATTCTGATGGAAAATGAAGGGTGCAGTGAGTATACGACGAAACAAGTTTATTATATTTCCATCCAAAGAAAAATGTTCACTGGACGGATATCATCCAGTATATACGAATTATAAACTACATTGAGTTAAAATAATCCGGAACAGGTCTATTCAGCAAATTTTGGATCAAAGAAATTTTTCCGGCGCAATATAGTCGCCGTATTTTTTTCTCGCTTCTTCAAGTCTTGCCTTCTGTTCGTTAAATGTGGTGAATACAATAGCCGGTGTATCGGTAACGCGTGTTTTATATATTTCTATCAACCGGTCCATTTTTGCCAGGTATTCAGGAATTCTTATAGTAAATTGCTCTACGTAGTCTTTTTCAGTATAGTCCTTGTTGAACGTTTCTTTAAACAGGCGTTTCAGGTCTGCATATTCGGGAATAAATCCGATTGGCGTTTTTATAGCTTTTACATCGTTATGCACCCTGAGTTCCATCCATTTTAACCATACCTTTTTATCATTCTTGTGGTTGAGGAATTTTCCCTCGGAGTTTCTCAGGAAATAATTAACGGCAAAGATACGGGGGGGATTCTTTACTTTCGCGCCGAAATCCAGGTTGTCCTGAACATATTGGCCGATCGGTATAGATAAAAAGTCCAGATTCGACATAGGATTGAATACTCTTACACCCTGTTTTCCAAGGGTTGCAGCGGTAGTTTCAGATTCCAGTCCTGCACCTTTAATGATAATGCCCTCGGTCCAGTTAAACGCTTCATTTACCGGTACTGATGTATCGGAGTCTCTCCCGCCGTATATCATACCGCAAACCTCTACACCTGCAGGATCGTTTCGTTTCGGATCAGCGTTCTCAAGAATTGACAGGTCAAAAGTAAACCGGGCATTTTTATGTGAAGGTGGGATCTCGTTTCCATCTTTATCTTTCTTGCCCTGCGTCCAATTTCCCGAATGATTGACACCGCTTGTCGGAGATTCGCCATCATGACCGATCCAGTATGCTTTTTTATCATTGGTTACAAGTATATTCGAGAATATTATTTCTCCGGGCTTATTAATTGCATCCCACTGGAGCGGGTCGTCGATAGAGTTAATCCCTTCGATAATTCCGAACATACCTTTCTCTACATTAACTGCACGTATAACGCCGTCGATGACTCTGAGGTATGCAATATCATCACCTATTATGAGCTCACCATCTATCATGGCAGTCGAAGTTTTTCCGCACATAGATGGGAACGCTCCTGTAAAGTAGCTTATCCTGTTTTCGGGTCCCCGAACTCCCATGACCAGCATATGTTCTGTAAGCCAGTCTTCTTTTGAAGCTTTGTTAATAGCAAGTCGCATTGCGATTTTCTTCAAGCCTATTGTATTACCGCCATATTGTGTGTTCGTACTGAAAACGATCTCATCCTCGAGATTGATATACAGGCGTCTTTCTTTTATATTTTCGCTCACCAGGAGGCCAAGCCCCGCCTCAACCAGTTTGCCCTGAGAATGAACGAATTTAAAGAAGCGCTCTACGTTGCCCAAACGGAGAAACTCATTGTAGCCCTGCCTGTAGAGAAGGTCTTCGCTATGTGACACATATGCGGAATCGGTAAGCTGGACGCATGGTAAGGAGAAGGTCGATCGCAACGGTCCAAGGCAGAAGAAGCGGACGAATAGCTCGTGTCCTTGCATAATATTTGTCAGCAGTCTGCGAATTTCCTGCATGCCTTCATCCATATCCATGGCGTTGATTTCAGGACCAAGATTGACCCCTGTCGGAAGAAGGAATTTTGTGTTTTCTTTATCGCGTGCCTGATCGTGATATCCATCAAAATGAACACTGTGACCTTTAATAGCGAGTGCCGCTTCCTCTTTATTTTTAATAGCGGCTTCTCTTACATAGCGAATATCTTCTTCAGAATCATTGCAAACAAATATCTTAGACGGATTACATAGTTCAATATAACTGGCTATAAACTCGTGTACTTTCGGACTCGTAATCTTGCTCAGCTTTTTAAAATTATCTTCGGATAATCTTGTTTTCAATATATTATTTGCTTTATCAATGTCCATTTTCTTTCCTTTTCAATAGTATTATTGTATCAGAGGGATAGAGATTTATTATCTTGTACTTCCGGGTGACCGGTTGAAAGTTCCGGTCGATTGTTAACTAATGAAGGTTATCATCTGTGCTTTATAGTGTCAATATAAAAACGCAATAATAACCGATTGTACTTCTGTACAATTATATTATTATAATGTTTTTATCATATATTGAATAGAAACGTGATGATATCACCGTCCTGAATGGAATAAATTTTCCCTTCGAGCTTCAATAGCCCCTTTTTTCGACATTCAGCAGGACTATCGCACATTTCCAGGTCTTCGTAGTGGATCACTTCAGCACGAATAAATCCCTTTTCTATATCTGAATGTATTTTACCGGCCGCCTTTAACGCATTTGTTCCTGAGGGAATAGTCCAAGCTTTTAACTCATCCGATAACGTGGTAAAGAATGAAATAAGGCCCAGTAACCGGAATGAAGTGCCGATTACTGTATCGAGCGCGGGTTTGGAGAGTCCATAGGTGCTGCGAAATATTTCTGCTTCCTCGTCATGTAATTGAGCCAGCTCCATCTCAAGCTTGCCGCATAATGTCACTATATCAAATTGCGGATAAGCATATAATGATCGTATTTCTGCTTCAATTGCTGCCGTTTGTCCTATTTGTTCTTCTCCGATATTAATAATAATCAACACAGGTTTTGCGGTAAGAAACGGGTAGCTTGACAGGCTCTGTATTTCATTATGTGTCAGGTCCTGTTTCCATATAGGGACCTCCTGTTCCAGTCCCGATTTTATCCCGAAGAGCAATGATTGTTCATGGAGATGACGGTCCCGTTCCCCTGTTCTGGCGCCTTTAAGATTTATTTCTATTCGTTCGAGCCGTCTATTGATTATATTTACATCTGATACGATCAGCTCCAGGTCAAGCGTAGATAAATCACGTACCGGATCGGCGTCATGTTCACCGGGTGATGTACCGTCGCTATCAAACGCTCGAACAATATGAAGTAGCGAATCGGCATTGCTCAGGAGGTTCAGATACTGTCCGTGTATGATTTCGTCTTTTTGATAACCCCGGGAAAGACCACCGATATCTACATATTTTATTTCCGCCGGTGTAATCTTTTCAGGTTTAAAGATATTTGTTAGTGTTTCGAGTCTCCGGTCAGGTACTTTTGCAATACCAATATTTGGATTCAGGCTAGATGAAGAATAAGCTCTGGTGTCTGCTATTCCGCCGGTGAGTGCGTTGAATATGGTAGTCTTTCCGCATTTTGGCAGGCCGATAATACTGACTTCCAAAAGTAGCTCCCGTATGGAAACTATAGCGTAGAGACATACAAAATGCAAGACGTAATCAAGCGACATATTATCATTTAACATGGCTCGTGAAGTTTTTAGTGAGATAAGATAAGGATAAAAATTCCTGTATTCAGGCGTGTTTTGTACACGTTTGGCGTAAACTTCGAACGTATATTACAATGAGGCTGCTTTATTTCTCACGATGTGTTATAATACTCCAGCTTTTTAATATGTAAAGGTGATAAAGTGGCAGGATATGAGTTAGTATATATAGTAAGCCCGGAAGTAACGGACGAGGATTTACCCAAGTTAATTGACAAGGTAAGTCAGTCTGTTTCCAAAGCCGGTGGAAATGTAGTCGAGGTCAATACATGGGGAAGGAAGAGAATGGCTTATCCGATCAGGAGGTATGCAGAGGGGAATTATGTGTTTACCCGGCTGGAATTAGACCCGGAATCAATGAAAGCGCTTGAAGCGAATATCCGTCTTTCAGACGAAGTGATAAGGCATTTAATGATTCGAGTATGAGCTTAGTTGTGAAGAGAGGTGTGCAATGGCGACTTTAAATAAAGTAATGCTCATTGGAAATGTCGGGACCGATCCTGAAATGCGTTTCACACCGAACGGCAATGCAGTGACTTCCTTCCGTATTGCTACCAATAGAGTGTATACAACGTCGGATGGTGAACGCAAACAGGAAACGGAATGGTTCACAATAGTAACCTGGCGTAAGCTGGCTGAAAGCTGTAATCAGTTTTTAACGAAAGGGCAGAGAGTATATGTTGAGGGGAGCTTGCGAACACGAATGTGGGAAGGTCAGGACGGGCAAAGAAGGTCGAGAGTAGAAGTGGTGGCAAACAGGGTGCTGTTTCTTGATAAACAGACTGTTGCTACGTTCCCCGGTGATGATAATGCGGTTGAGATTGCTGACGAAGTAGACCCTGAAGACCTGCCGTTTTGAAATTTTATTATAGAGAGGATAGTATCGAGGAATGGTAAAAGGCCGTGGAATAAAGACGAAAACACACAGAGTCCGGCGTTTCGTAATGAAGCCGAAAGTATGTGCTTTCTGTGTGGATAATGCCGAAATTGACTATAAAGATATTACTCGACTGAGTAAATATATATCTGATAGGGGGAAGATTGAACCCCGTCGCCGGACCGGTGTTTGTGCCAAACACCAGAGACATCTGGCTACCGCGATTAAAAGAGCACGCTTTTTAGCATTATTACCATATGCTCCTACACATTTTGGGCCGGTATTTGAGGGAAGAGCGATGAGGAGCGAGGCGAGAATTGAAGAAAAAGTTGTAGCGAAAGTTGAAGAAAGAGTAGAAGAAACAGCAAAAGGCGAAGTCGCCGCTACGGAGGAAACCCAGGATGCCGAAGAGAACCTATCAGCCTAAGAAGACTTATCGAAAGCGCAAGAACGGGTTTCGAAGTAGAATAGCGACTCGTGGTGGCAAGCAGGTACTTAAACAAAGACGATTAAAGGGACGCTGGCGACTAACTCCTAATTAATGGTGGATATGAGAAGAAAATGGTCTTTGAAAAAGAGGGCCTGTTTTCTCAGAGTATACGAACAGGGTAGTGCAAAAGCCGATAGATATCTGGTAGTGAAGTCGGTAATAAATGATTTAGGATTTACCAGATATGGTTTTTCAGTAACGAAAAGCATCGGTAATGCCGTAGTTCGAAATCGTACCAGGCGTGTATTAAAAGAGATTGTTCGGGTGATACAGATTAAACCGGGTTGGGATATAGTCTTCATTGCCCGTCAGGATATTAACAATGCTGATTTTAATGTACTGCATCGTTCGATAATGAAACTACTGGATCGAGCCGATCTGTTACTTTATAAGGATGAAACAGTTAGTACTTAAGCTTATTAAGCTATATCAAACTACCATATCTCAAGTGACGCCGCCTTCGTGTAGATATATGCCGACCTGTTCGCAGTATGCATGTGAAGCTATTGGTAAATACGGGCTGTTAAAAGGATGTATAATGGCAACCGGGAGGATTTGCCGTTGTCATCCGTGGTCTCAGGGCGGCTATGACCCGGTACCTTGAATATATTTGATATGTTGTGTTTTATGATATTGATTGAACAGGTAAAAGAATGAGAAAAATCAGTTTGCTGATAACCATAGTCCTGCTCGCTGTCTGTACGGGGTGTATGTCGGCTACCGGCACTACAACGGGTTGTGGCGGTCCGGCTGCCCAAGGCTGGTCCGGTTTTGCGACTATGGATGGTATTCTTTATGTCGGATCTATGGACGGTAATTTACTGGCTATAAATCCTTCTGCTCGCAGTAAAGGCCTTGCTTTCCCCAGTAGTGAAGGCGAATGGATTGCAACTGATGTAAAATCTGCGGCTCCTGCCGGTGGATTATGCGGGCCTATGTTTTCATGCGGGCAACAACAATCCGCAGGCGCTGTAATTTACAGTACCCCGGTATTATCAGATGAATACGTATTTGTAGCTACGTATAGTGCAAATGACGGTCAATTATATGCGTTATATCGCGACGAAAAAGTAGCGGGAGAAATAGGTAAGAAATATCCCGTGCAGGGGGAGGGGATTGGTAAAGTGGTGGGAAATATGGTGATCGATAAGGGTATTATTTATATTACTAGTTCCAACGGAAGCGTGTATGCAATTGATGCCGAATATGTGGCGAAAAAATGGGAGGTCAAACTCACTGAACAACGGATATGGACATCACCGGCAGTGAGTGACGGAGTGGTCTATATCGGTAGCTACGATGGAAATCTCTATGCGCTTAATGCAGAAGATGGTAATGAATTATGGCAAAAGAAATTGCCCGCATCTATGGCATCTTCACCCGTTTGTTCCGGCAATACAATATTGTACGGCGCCTTCGACCGTTATCTTTATGCGCTCAACAAGCAGGACGGCAGTCTTTTATGGCAATTCAAAGGAGAGAACTGGTTCTGGGCTGCTCCTGTGGTAGAGGGAACAACAGTTTACGCCGCATGTCTCGATAAAACTCTTTATGCTATAGATCTGCAAACCGGTAAGGAACTATGGAAGTTCACTGTTGACGACCCGATCGTATCGCCGCCTGTATTGACGGGCAATCGTGTGGTTGTTGTTTCAGAGTCCGGAGAATTACATTCTATCGATAAAACCACCGGTTCTTCATTACTTCAAGTTTCAATCGATGCAACCGTTATGGCTCCGCTTTTCGCAGAGGGTGATACTATTTTTGTTCATGCAAGGAACCATAAAATATATGCTATTGATATACAAAGCGGCAATCAACTCTGGGAATTTGATACAAAAATTGAGTAATGTAATTTATGATTGAAATTTGGAATTTAATAATACTCAATCCGGTAATTAATTGTCTTATCGCATTAAGTACGATGTTGATGGACAATTTCGGAGTTGCAATTATCTTGCTTACGATCGTTGTCCGTCTGATAATGTATCCGCTTACCGTACGCCAGACACGATCGACCAAAGCCATGCAGTCCCTACAGCCTAGAATTCAGGAGCTTCAAAAGAAGTACGGCAGGAACCAGCAAAAACTGCAGCAGGAGATTATGGCGCTGTATAAAGAGGCCGGAATTAACCCGCTGGGATGCATGTGGCCGATGTTATTACAGTTCCCTATATGGATTGCACTTTATCAGGCTATTATCCGGGCTCTTGCAGCAACACCGGAAAATTTGCTCGACCTGTCCCGGCATCTTTATGAATGGACAGTAGTTACACACGCTATACCATTGAACGAACAATTTCTATGGCTCCACCTGTCGAAGCCGGACTCAACATTTGTCCTGGCAATTCTGGTAGGCGGCTCGATGTGGATACAGCAAAAAATGGTTACTGCGCCTCCTACTGATCCTAAACAGCAATCGATGACACAAATGACGACATTAATGATGCCGTTAATGTTCGGTCTGTTTACACTATCATTCCCGAGTGGACTTGCTTTGTACTGGGTGGTATCGAATCTTATAGGTATTGCGATTCAATATTTTGCCACAGGTGGATGGGGCTATCTTAAATTTACTCCGACTATAAAGAAAGCAGCGCCAACTCCAAAATTACCTGCTGCGGAGCAACAATCAAAAGTAGTAAGCAAAGCATACGAGAAGAAAAAGGGATTATTTAAGAAGTGAATAAAAAAGAAATTGAAGTAAATGCCAGAACAGTTGATGAAGCTGTAGAGTCAGCTTTAGTGCAGCTTGGTGCTACCAAAAACCAGGTGGAGATAGACGTGGTGAAGAAAGGCAGATCGGGAGTGCTGGGGGTAGGGGCGGAAGAAGCCAGAGTTAAGGTAAGGTTTCTTGATAATAATGTAGAACAAAACAACATTGCTGAAGAAGCAAAATCAGTATTGGAAACGCTTCTTAAACATCTGGGGCTTGCGGCTGAAATTAAAATCATTGAATCAGAGGAAGATAGCCAGCAGATTACTTTGAATATTGAAGGTGATGACCTTGGAGTATTGATAGGCAGGCGTGGTCAGGCTTTATCGTCGCTGCAATATATGGTCAAGCTTATTGTCGCTGAGAAGTTCAAGCTATGGGCACCAATTACAGTAGATATCGAAGGTTATAAAAAGCGACGGTATAATGCACTGAAAAATCTGGCGCTGCGTGTTGCCGAACAGGTAAAAACGAGCAAACGGTCTATGAATCTTGAGCCTATGCCGGCGGATGAGCGACGTATTATCCATCTGGCACTGGCTGAGAATCCGGATGTCTCAACACACAGCATAGATTTCGGAGAGAGAAGAAAAGTGGTCATCCAGCTAAGGAAACATCATTAGCAATGTTTAAACCGGTAAACAGCAGGATTAATTTTCCGCAGCTGGAAAAGGAAATCCTTGATTTTTGGGAAGACCAAAAAATATTTGAGAAGAGTGTTGAAGCTCGCCGCGGGGCAACACAATATACCCTCTATGACGGCCCTCCTACTGCGAACGGTAACCCCGGAATTCATCACGTCCTGTCAAGGGTGTTCAAAGATATCATGCCGCGTTATAAATGTATGAAAGGCTTTTATGCACCCAGAAAAGCCGGATGGGATACACACGGACTCCCTGTTGAACTGGAAATAGAGAAGAAGCTTGGTTTTTCAGGTAAGGCAGAGATCGAACAATATGGAGTAGCCGAGTTCAATGCACTTTGCAGGGAAAGCGTTTTTAAATATCTGGACGGTTGGAATGCGATAACCAAACGCATCGGCTTCTGGCTTGATCTGGACCACCCCTATATCACACTAGATAATAACTATATCGAGTCCGGCTGGTGGACTATCAAACAATTGTGGGATAAGGGACTGGTGTATCAGGGGTACAAGACGACCCCGCATTGTCCGAGATGTGGAACATCGCTTAGTTCCCATGAAGTAGCCCTGGGGTATCGTGAAGATACAGAAGACCCATCAGTTTACATAAAGTTTAAACTTGTGCAGGACTCACTCAGGCATACGAAGCTTTCGGACACGGTTATCCGGAAGCTGGAGAAATGTTTTTCTGAAAAGAATGCATATTTCCTGGCATGGACTACGACACCGTGGACATTACCGGGTAATACTGCACTGGCTATTGCACCTGAAGCTGAATACGCTGTTATTGAAGTCAATGATGAATATCTAATCATGGCGGTAGACCTGCTCGCATCGGTAGGGCTCGGTGATGCCCGGATTGAAGAAATAGTAAAGGGCGATACACTGGTGAATGCAACCTATGAACCGCTCTTTAATCCTCATAAGTTCGGAGTAGAGCGGAGACGTCCGCGGACCGATAATCATGTTAATGCTGGTTCTATACGAGAAGAATTCGAGGTACAGGAAACTGTTCCCGATCTTACCTATCATGTGATAGGCGCGGATTTTGTGTCGCTGGATGACGGAACGGGTATTGTACATGTTGCACCTGCTTTCGGGGAAGTGGATTTTGATGCAGGCAAGATTAATGGTCTCGATTTTGTACAACCGGTCAGCCTGGAAGGCAAAATGACCGGCACTTATCCGTTTTCGGGTAAATTCGTCAAAGATGCAGACCCGATGGTGCTTGAAGACCTGAAAGCGCGCGGTCTTTTATTCAGGAGCGAGACTATAAAGCATACTTATCCTTTTTGCTGGCGTTGTGAGTCACCGTTGCTTTATTATGCGAAACGGACATGGTACATCAGGACAACTGCGAAAAAAGAAGAGCTTATCGCCGGTAATGCGCGTATCAACTGGTACCCGGACCATATTAAATACGGCCGTTTTGGAGATTGGCTGAATAATAACATCGACTGGGCGTTTTCGCGAGAACGTTACTGGGGAACACCGCTTTGTATCTGGAATTGTCCGGAATGCGGGCATTATGAATGTATAGGAAGTGTTTCCGAACTGCGTGATAAACCCGGAATCAGCGGACTTACTGAATCATTGGACCTTCATCGTCCGTACGTAGATAATATCACTTTCTCCTGTCCCGGGTGTGGCGGAACAATGAAAAGGCAGCCGGAAGTAATCGACTGCTGGTTTGATTCCGGAAATATGCCGCTTGCGCAATTCCACTATCCTTTTGAAAATAACGATGTATTTGAGCACAGTTTCCCCGCCGATTATATTTGTGAAGCTGTCGACCAGACGCGCGGTTGGTTCTATAGTCTGCATGCACTTTCAACGTTGCTTTTCGGGAAAAATTGCTTTGAAAACGTAATCTGTCTCGGCCATATTCTCGACGCCGAAGGCGAAAAAATGAGCAAGGCGAAAGGAAATGTTGTCGACCCGTGGAAAGTGCTCGATGAATACGGTGCCGATGCAGTCAGATGGTATCTTTTCACCTCTTCTCCGGCAGGAAATGTACGGCGTTTTTCCACCGATATGGTTTCAGAGGTCGTGCGCAATTTTATGCTTACACTCTGGAATACGTACTCCTTTTTTGTCATGTATGCCAATATCGACCAGTTTAGTCCTGACAACAGGGAAGTTACCACATCATCTGACCTGGACAAATGGGCTCTTTCAAGATTGAACCAGCTTATTATCGATGTTGAGGATGCGCTCGAGCATTATGATCCAACTACAGGCGGGCGGAAAATAGAGATTTTTGTCAACGACCTTTCAAACTGGTATGTAAGACGCAGCCGTCGCCGTTTTTGGAAAAGCCAGAGTGATGACGATAAAATGTCGGCATACTATACGCTCTACCGGTGCCTCGTTGTCCTCTCAAAGCTGCTTGCTCCTTTTATCCCGTTTGTAGCTGAAGCGCTTTACCGGAACATGGTATTGTCTGTCGATACGGATGCCGCGCAAAGTGTTCATCTTACTGAATTTCCCGTTGCAGATAGATCCTTAATAGACCGAAAGCTCGATGATGCTACCGACCTTGTAATGAAGGTGTGTAGTCTCGGCCGTGCCGCCAGGGCAAAAGCGGGAGTAAAGGTCAGGCAACCTTTACCGAAAGTACTTGTAAGAATTAAATCGGAGACGGAACAAAACTACCTGGTGAGACTGGATAATCAGATACTCGATGAATTAAATGTAAAAAGTATCGAGTATATAGAGAATGCTGTAGAGGATGGTGCTCCCGGTATTATTGCGGTCACGGAAGGCGATCTCTGGGTTGCGGTAGATACAGAGTTATCTCCGGAATTGAAAGCTGAAGGTATAGCTCGTGAGGTAGTGAGGCGTTTGCAGACCATGAGACGTTCCGCCGGGCTGGATATAACTGATTCTATAATAGTGTATTATTCCGACGACAATTCTCTTGCAACAGTTATGGAAAAGTTCGGGGATTATATTCGCCAGGAGACCCTGTCACGCGATCTTATTGCGGAAACACCCCCTGTAGAAAGTTATACTGAAAAACATAAATTGTCCGGCAAAGAAGTTATTTTCGGTATCAATAAAGCGGCAGAATAATATATCCCGAAAGGTAAGCCTCTAGCTTCCCGGCGCTGGATTTTTACTGAGTACAACAGTCTTGTTGAGCGTACCTGAATCCCTGACGACCGTAACATCAACGTCAGTCCCTATCTGAGCTGAATGTATTGCTTTTCGCAGTTCTTCGGCATTAGTAATATCTTCATTGTCGAAACGGGTAATAATATCATACTGTTTCAGTCCGGCTTTATCGGCAGGTCCTCCCGGTTCAACATAGGTGATAATAACTCCTTGATCGACAGGCAGACGATTAACAGTGGCGACGAATTGGTCGACCGTGTAGAGTCCTACGCCAAGATACGGCCGGGTAATATATCCTTCATTGATCAGTTCGTCTATTATCGGCATGGCGGTTTGCGAGCTTATCGCATATCCCATTCCTTCTACACCTACTGCCGATATTTTGGCACTTGTGATACCGACTACATTACCGGACATATTAACAAGCGGACCGCCGCTGTTGCCCGGGTTAATTGCCGCAGATGTTTCTATAAGATCATCAAGGCTTTGACCTTCATCCATAGATAAAGACACTTTTAATCCGCTGACAGTGCCTTCTTTTGCACGAATGCCCTGTCCCAGTGGATTGCCAAGCGCAATCACCCATTCACCGACTCTCAACCGGTTTGAATCTGCTATTTCCAGAGCGGGAAGACCTTTAGTATTTATTTTTACGATAGCAAGATCCGTAACAGGGTCCCTGAAAACATTATCAGGACTGGTCTGAAATGTGCGTCCGTCGGACAGTTCTATGGTTAACTTTTCTGCTCCTTCAACTACGTGGTTGTTGGTTACGATAATACCGTCTTCCCGGAAAATCCAGCCCGAACCTGCACCCGACTGGGTCCTTGGCATCTGGAAAATATCCTGAGTGACTACTTCAGTGGTTATCGTCACTACAGAAGGAAAGACCTGTTCGACGACATCCGCAATGCTTGGTAGTGTCTGCGAGCTGTCGACAAATGTGCTTCCCGTCCAACCGGGATCTATAGGAACTACCGGCGTTTGAATGGTTGTCGATTGAGTTGGCTCACCTGGTGTTTCAGGCTCTGTTATCGTGATGATACATCCGGTTGTGCCCAGCATAAAAATAAGCACAAGGGCGATAAAAATAATGCTTTTTAATTTTATATTCTTCATTATCTGTAACCTTAAATTGATTGTAGCATAGCGTTTTTATATTGACAACGATGAAATAACTGTAAAGGATTATCCATAGATTTACTATTTTAAGTATACAAAGTAAATAAATTATTAAGAAGAATTAATGATGCAGGTATTATGTTTGACAATATAACTATCATATAATTTACATAATATAAAACAGGCCGGGGACGCAAATATTTATATATTTTTAGTCCCAGGCCTGTTTATTACGATTGTCAGGTACTAATATTAGCCTACTTTAGGTAAATGAGTCAGTGCTTCCTTTACCAGTTCTTCGGGATATTCGTAGTTCTGAAGTTTACCCGACAGATAGGCTTCATAAGCAGCCATATCAACATGGCCATGTCCGCTGTGGTTCATTAAAATGACCTTTGCTTCGCCTGATTCGCGACATTTCAGAGCTTCAGTTATCGTTGTCCTGATGGCATGGTTGGTTTCCGGAGCGCTGATTATACCTTCAGTGCGAGCGAAAGTTATACCTGCTTCAAAGGTATCCAGTTGATGCTCGGCTCTTGCTTCGACGAGTCCGAGACGCAGACAATGGCTGATAATGGGTGCCATACCATGATAGCGCAGTCCGCCGGCATGAACCGGAGGCGGCATAAAATCATGGCCCAGTGTATACATCTTCATCAATGGAGTAAGACCGGACACATCTCCGAAATCATAGGCGTCAGGGCCTTTAGTCAACGTCGGACAACTTGCCGGTTCTACGTTAATTATTCGCAGATCGGGCTTTTTGCCCTCGATTTTGTCTTTAAGAAACGGCAGGAACATTCCGGCAAAGTTAGATCCTCCACCGACACATCCGATAATGATATCAGGGTAGACGCCCGCCCGTTCCATTAATATCTTTGTCTCAAGCCCGTTGATGGTCTGGTGTAACAGGACGTGGTTCAGTACGCTCCCGAGAGAATAATGGGTATCATCGCGGGAGACGCATTCTTCCACAGCTTCACTGATTGCCAGGCCAAGGCTACCCGGACTGTTCGGGTCCTTTGCCAGTGCATCCCGTCCTGCTTTTGTATCACGGCTTGGGCTGGGAACACACTTGGCTCCCCATACTTCCATCATGATCCGGCGATAAGGCTTCTGGTGATAGCTTACAGAGACCATATATACTTTTATTTCAATTCCGAAGAATGCACCGGCGAGTGATAGTGCGCTGCCCCACTGACCGGCACCGGTCTCTGTCGTTATTCTCTTGATGCCTTCTTTTTTGTTGTAGTACGCTTGTGCGATGGCAGTATTGGGTTTATGGCTTCCTGCCTGACTGGTCCCCTCATATTTATAGAAAATCTTTGCGGGTGTGTCCAGGGCCTTTTCGAGCCGGTGGGCACGGTGTAAAACTGTTGGCCTCCATGTCTTATAAACATCCTGTACTTCCTCGGGGATTTCAATCCACCGCTCTGTACTTACCTCTTGCATGATGCATTCCATTGGAAAGAGAGGCGCAAGATCATCCGGTGTAACCGGATTTCCCGTGGCGGGATGCAGTACCGGGGGTAAAGGTTCCGGAAAATCTGCCTGGATATTATACCATTGAGTCGGCATCTCTTTTTCATCTAAAACATACTTGTATCGTTCCATTTTCACTCCTTTCAATAATAAGTTTTTATTAATAGAGAACGGGACATATAATAGTTTAATCGAACTTAAGGCCCCTCAGGGGCCACATCTTTATTATTACATCTGCCATCTTTTCCTCCCGTGTAAAAAAATAAGCCTCTCGCTCAAGGGGCGAGAGGCTTGCTTTCGCGGTACCACCCTTGTTAGTCTTTCGACTGTCTCTTTCAGGTACGGCTTCACAACATGTGAAGTGATACCCTGGATTGTGATAACGCTACCCTTTGCGTCAAAGCCTACTCAAGTATCTGCTCTTTCGGTTTGCGGCTCCCAAGTCCATTCAACCTTACCGCTGGCACCGGTTTCCAGCTAACCCGGTTCTCTGTAGCTTCGCATAAGATTTACTAGTCTTGCTCAAAGCCTTTACATTATTTAATTGCGTGAATTGTAAATATATATAAGCACTTTGTCAAGTGCTTATATTCTATTTCGCTTATTTTCCTTTTAAAAAGGCATCTATTGAAGCTGCCGCTCTTTTTCCGGCTCCCATCGCGCTGATAACTGTTGCAGCGCCGGTTACCACGTCGCCACCGGCCCAGACACGATCTTTCATGGTCTTTCCCGTTTCTTCATCGGCAACTACTGTGCCGCGTTTTGTCGTTTCGAGTCCATCTGTGGTCGACGGGATAAGCGGGTTCGGTGTCGTTCCCAGTGCAACTACCGCGACATCGATATCGATGGCGAATTCGCTGTTCGGTTTCACTACAGGGCGGCGGCGTCCGCTTTCATCGGGTTCACCGAGCTCCATCTCATAACATTCGATTGCTTTTACCCAGCCTCGTTCATCGCCGAGATAGCTTTTGGGGTTGGTGAGGAATTTAAATATTATTCCTTCCTCTTCTGCGTTTTCAACCTCTTCGCGACGGGCAGGCATTTCTGCCTTTGACCTGCGGTAGATGATATATACTTCGTCCGCGCCCAGCCTGAGTGCACAGCGGGCAGAGTCCATGGCAACATTACCGCCTCCGACTACAGCAACCCTTTTACCGACCATGATGGGCGTATCGTATTCCGGGAAAAGGTATGCTTTCATAAGGTTGATCCTGGTGAGAAACTCATTCGCCGAGTACACTCCGTTGAAGTTTTCACCGGGTATATTCTGGAACATCGGCAATCCCGCGCCTGTTCCCAGAAATACAGCATCATACCCGTTCTGAAGCAGTTCATCTACCGTTTCCAGCTTACCCATAACTGAGTCAAGATTTAGCTCAACACCCAGCGATTGTATATATTTTACTTCGTTCTGCACGATAGCCTTCGGTAAACGGAACTCCGGAATGCCGTACATAAGGACGCCTCCCGCTACATGAAGCGCCTCGAACATGGTGACTTTATGTCCCATTTTAGCAAGGTCTGCCGCGCATGTAAGTCCGGCAGGTCCCGAGCCGATGACGGCTACTTTCTTCCCCGATGACGGGGCAATATCAGATGATTGTGTTCCTGTTGCTCCTTTTGAATTTCGTTCCCAATCGGCAACAAACCGCTCCAGACGGCCGATAGCAACCGGTGCACCTTTCTTTCCCAGTGTACAGAGACTTTCACATTGTGTTTCTTGAGGACAAACGCGTCCGCAGATGCCGGGAAGGCTGTTCTTTCCCTTTAATGCTTTGACCGCACCGGGCATATCATTGTTCCTGATTGCCGCAATAAATTCCGGTATATCTACATTTACGGGGCAGCCGGAAACGCACGGGCGTTTTTTACACTGAATACAGCGATTGGCTTCCTGTAATGCCATTTCATGTGTGTATCCGACGGCAACTTCATCGTAATTTTTTGCCCGGACCTTGGGGTCCTGATGAGGCATGGGTACTCGATTTAAATCAATTTTCGGTTTTGCTTGTTCTTCCAACGCTATCCTCCAAAATCAGGCTTTTTTACAGTGGCATTCCCATAATTCCATGGACTTCTTTTCCTGGTTTAGATAACTCTGCTGTCTTTTAGCGAGTACGTCCCAGTCAACCTCATGTCCGTCGAAGTCAGGTCCATCCACACATGCAAATTTTGTTTTATCTCCTACGGAGACACGGCAGCAACCGCACATCCCCGTACCATCGACCATAATTGAATTGAGACTTACAAATGTCGGTACGTTAAATTCTTTGGTAGTAAGCGAGCAAAATTTCATCATTATTGCCGGCCCGATGGCAATTACACGGGCTACTTTTTCTTTTTGTAAAAACTCTTTCAACGGTTCAGTCACAAGCCCTTTTCTTGCGTATGAGCCGTCATCGGTGGTTACAACAAGTTCATCGCTTACGCTTTTCATTCTGTCTTCCCAGAATAAAAGGTCTTTATTTCGTGCTCCTATTATCGAAATGACCTTGTTTCCCGCTTTTTTAAGCGAACGGGCTATCGGATAGACGGGCGCTATTCCTACACCGCCCCCTACACATATTACGGTTCCAAAATCTTCGATATCTGATGCCAGCCCAAGCGGACCAACAAGGTTGAGTATACTATCTCCGGTATTCAGGCTGGATAATTTATAGGTCGAGGTCCCGACTTTCATGGCTACCAGGGTAACTGTGCCTTCTTTTGCATCCCAGTCTGCCAGTGTTAACGGAATCCGCTCACCCACTTCGTCGACGCGGATTACTACGAATTGTCCGGCCTGTGCTTTCTTTGCTACTGCAGGTGCTTCCACTCTTATGTAGTCGATTACCGGATTAAGTTTCTCCTTGGCTACAATTTTGTACATCTATTCCTCCGTTGCTATGCTGATTTAACTTTTGCAGGCGGTAACATGGGGCTGGACAGACGGAGTCTCATATCGCACCGGAAACAGCGTTTAGCTTCTTCGATCGCGACAGTTTCATCATACCCGAGTTCAACTTCGACAAAACCTTTCATTCTCTCTTTTACATCTATGCCCGGCATTACCGGCTGGTGTTTATCCGTAAATGAGAGGTCCTGTCCAAACCATTTATCGGGTGTCTCAAAGGGTATGAGTTCCTCATCGATAATTCCATTTCCGCCCAGGTATCTATCTATAGAGCCGGCTGCCTGTCTGCCCTGTGCAATGGCTCCAATGACGGATGCCGGGCCTGTGACTATATCGCCACCGGCAAATACACCCTTTCGGCTTGTTTCCAGATTCCTGTTGCTCACTTTGATAACATTTCCTCTCCCGATCTCCACTTTGAACTGCTCCGGAATATCTGCCGTTTGACCGATACTTGAAATGAAATTATCGAATTCCGTGATGAACTCACTCCCTTTTATCGGGACAGGACGGCGTCTCCCGCTTGCGTCCGGTTCTCCCAGTTCCATTCGCAGACATTCTGTATCAAGGCAGCTGTTTTCTTTCGGTTTTATTCCGGTGGGATTGACGAGGAAAATAATTTTTATGCCTTCATGTATTGCTTCCTCGACTTCTTCCGCAGCCGCAGGCATTTCTGCGCGGGTACGGCGATAAAGAATTGTTACCTCTTCGGCTCCAATCCGCTTTGCAACCCGTGCGCAGTCAATTGCTGCATTTCCTCCACCGAATACCGCTATCCTTTTTCCTATTGTGACCTTTTCACCCAAGCTGACTTTGCGGAGAAAGTCTACTCCGTCCAGTACGCCGGGACCGCTTTCACCATCGATCCCCGATTTGGTTCCTTTGTGTGCTCCTATGCCGATAAAAATGGAATCGTAACCCTGTTCGAATACATTATCCAGTGATTCGATTCTTACACCGGTCCTGATTTCCACTCCCACGTTTTCTATTTCTTTTATTTCTGCATCCAATATTTCACGAGGCAAGCGATAAGACGGGATTCCCACTCTCATCATACCGCCGGTCTCGGGTAATGCTTCAAATATTGTTACCGAATGTCCTTTCTTTGCCAGATAATACGCTGCAGTCAGTCCGGCAGGGCCGGAACCGATTACAGCAACCTTCTTTCCTGTCGACGGCTCCATCCTGGAGTTCTTTTTCCACAATTCCGTATCGTGGTCTGCGGCGAACCGCTTAAGGAATTTAATACAGAGCGGTTCATCTATATTTAAATTGCCCCGTCTACATGCCTGTTCACAGGGATGAATACACACACGTCCGAGCGATCCCGGAAACGGAACTTTCTCCCGTATCACTGCAAGCGCTTCACTGTATTTCCCCTGTGCGATGTAATTAATATAACGCGGAATATCTATATGTGCCGGGCATGCTTCTTTGCACGGAACGACGTATGCTTCCCATTCAGCTATAGAATGATAGCGAGCCACTTTATCGACTAGCGCTCCGGTAGGGCAAACTTCCACACAGGTAAAGCAGTATTTGCATCCGGAATCTTTATGGGTTCCATTAACCGGACCAGCTACACGATAACCGTCCATTTCAATAAAATCCAATGCTTTTATGCCACGCAGGTCGCCGCAAGCGCGAACGCAACGTCCGCATGCAATGCAAAGATTATAATCGAGATCGAAAAACGGATTATCTGTATTAATCGGCAGATCTCTGTATGTATATGGTACTGTTTCACAGGTAATATCGAAAAAATCGACTACTTTTTGTAATTCGCACCTTCCATTTTCCGGACAGGTCACACATCGTTCGGTGACGGCGATATTTCTGAGGCATATATCGAACGGGTTACAGCGTTCTTTTCGCCAGCAGGTTAGACAGGCGGTGGGATGTTCCGCGAGGATCTTATTCAGTACTTCGCTTTGCTTCGCCCGTATTTCAGGAGAGTTGGTCGTGATTACGGTATTTTCTGAGACTTTTGTAGTACAGGACAGTACGAGGTCTGCTTGTCCTTCGATTGAGACAAGGCAGAGGCCACATTCTCCGGAGGGTGGCAGGTCAGGATGAGCACATAGTCCGGGGATATAAATGCCTGCTTTTTCAGCAGCTTGATATATGGTCATTTCGCTCTCAGCTTTTACCTGTTGTCCGTCTATTGTTATCGATATCTCAGCCATGTTAAAAGACCTCCTCAGTCATTACGATGTATGACATTGTATTAAGGAAATACGATACATTGCCGATTATTACGCGTTTAGTGACTGTATTCAGAAATCCTGTGAAGAAATGATGGGAACTGCGTAATACTGTAAAAAAGAAATTAATGTTCCCGGATACATTCTTGTACGTTATTTGCCCTGAGAGGCCGCGTGGTACAGAAATATTTCTTGTATTGAGCGGCAGTTTAATTCCCCGGTTATCAGGAAGATCGGGCACTGGACTACTATGACTTGATGGCAAATTTTTAACCCTGCTCATTATTTATAATCGGTAATAGAAAACAAAATTTTTATTTGTATTCTTCCGGCAGCTTTGCATACAGGTTACCAATCGGGATACCGTATCAATTGAATAACGGGTTTCTGATATGGCGTCCTGTGTATGAAAAGAGCCGATTCTATTTAATTAATTTCCTACCGGGACAACGGCAGGAGCGAACCTGGCATTATCAGGGGAAAACTGGTTTGTTAATAAAAAGCCTTGATTCCCCTTTAATTTTTCTCACCTGCTTGCAACAGGTTTGCTCAAGGCAGGACTGCTACCTGTGAAATACCGGAGCAAAACCAGTCTATTATAAGCAGCAGAGGTAGTCTCAGTCAAGGCGGATACCTGTCACCTTTTTTCCCGCGTTTGTCAGGATAAAACGGGTAATAATACTGGTAACCGGAGACCGGCTTTCCTTTTGTCACTTGAGCAACACCGTCCATGTTTCACTTTAACGGGTATTACTGCCTTGACGATACAAAGACAGCATAATATAGCAGGCAGTAAGAAATAACCAACAAAATGACCAGTTGGGAAGTGTATCAGAAATTGGGCGTGCGGTCAATCGTTCGGGTTTTTAATGGGGTATGCGTAGGTATACCGGAACTCAGACGTATCCTATTTCAGCACAATATTATCGATCAGCCTTGTCTTACCGACTTTTACAGCGAGGGATACAAGCGCGGGCGGAGTGATTTCCGTCAGTTCTTCGAGTGTACGTTCATCTGCGATGCTTATATATTCAACAAAGGTGAACTTTTCTTTTTCGATCATTTTCTGCATTTCCTGTCTGATAAATGCAGCGTCTTTTTCTCCTTTTTCATACAGAGCTCTGGAAAGAGTTAATGCGCGAAAGAGAACTGCAGCTATATTGCGCTCTTCCGGAGTGAGATAGGTATTACGGCTGCTCATTGCCAGCCCGTCACTTTCCCTGCAGGTAGGAAGGACGATCACATCAAGGTTCATATTCAAGTCCCGGACCATTTTTTGTATAACAATTGCCTGTTGGGCATCCTTCTGTCCGAAATACGCCCTGTCCGGTTCAACAATGTTAAATAACTTGGCAACGACTGTAGTGACTCCCTGAAAATGGCCCGGACGGCAAATACCTTCAAGATGGTCGGTAACCTGTTTGACCTCCACCCAGCTGTCAAATCCGTCGGGATACATCTCGACTGCTGAAGGGAAAAATACGATGTCGGTCTGCTCTTTTTGCAGCATTTCGATATCCTGTTTAAAGTTCCGTGGATAGCTGCCGAAATCCTCGTTCTTCCCGAACTGTGTCGGATTGACGAAAATACTTACTACAACGACGTCGTTTTCTTCACGGGCTTTACGGACAAGTGACAAATGCCCTTCATGAAGGAATCCCATCGTAGGGACGAAGCCAACCGAGCCGGACATTGCGCGTGTCAGGGACTTTATTTTATCGATTGTTTCTGCAATTTCCATAATATTATGAGCGTTTAATATTTTTAAGTACTTGCTCGTCTATCGACGATGAATGTTGTGCAGTGGGGAAAACGCCGGATGTGACCTCTTCTATGTAGCTTTTAACTGCAGCAGTTATATTTTCGGACAATCTGGCATATTGTTTGGCGTGTTTGGGGACGAAGTCGGTAAACAGTCCGAGCATATCGCTGATTACCTGCACCTGCCCGTCGCAGTCGGGGCCGGCTCCTATTCCAATAGTAGGAACGTTTATTGTTTCAGTAATAAACTTTGAAAGTTGTGAGGGGACCAGTTCCAGTACTATGCTGAAAACTCCTGCCTGTTCCAGGGCTATCGCGTCCTTAAGTAAACGTTCCGCTGCTTCCGAAGTTTTTCCCTGTACTTTAAACCCGCCCAGTTGATGAATAAATTGTGGTGTAAGCCCTATGTGTCCCATTACCGGTATGCCGCAATCAACGATACGTTTTACCGTATCAGCAACGACAACTCCTCCTTCGAGCTTCACTGCCTGTGCTCCGGCTTCCTGTATAAAACGGGCTGCATTTTTCATGGCTTCAGGTATATCTGTGTGGTATGTCATAAACGGCATATCACCTACTACAAGAGCATGCTTTGTTCCGCGTACAACAGCTTTAGTGTGGTGGATCATCACGTCTATCGTCACCGGAATAGTGGACTCATATCCAAGTATAACCGTGCCGAGGCTATCACCAACTAAAATGATGGGGATGCCTGCTTCTTCAATCAGCTTTGCCGTTGAATAATCATATGCAGTAAGCATCGCAAATTTTTCTTTGTTCAGCTTCTTCTGCTTGATGTCGTTAATACTCACACGCATGAAAGCGCCTCACTTTTATAACGTTACAAGTACATTTTCTGCATGGTCTCCGGCATGTTTTATGGACTTGATTTCATTATCGGAGTTTACGTAGACCATAATGGGTTTAACTTTTCCGACTTCCTCATTTGTCACTGATTCATACGAGAGTATGATGACGATATCGTCTTTTGCGGCGAGCCGGGCGGCTGCACCATTAATGCAAATTTCTCCGGACCCTCGTTTTCCTTCAATTGTGTATGTGCTGAAGCGTGCTCCGTTGTTTACATTCAGCACCTCGACTCTTTCATAGGGAAGGATGTCGGCAGCCTCTAAAAGTTGTGAATCGATGGTGATACTCCCTTCGTAGGAGACATTGGTCTCGGTGACCCGTGCCCTATGAATTTTGCTTCTTAGCATTGTCCTCATTACAGTTCTCCTCGTTTAAATTAAATATTAAAAAGAGCTTTTAAAGCTTCGGCGCTCTCGCTATCGATTTTGCCTTTTGCGGCAGCAATCGGGATAGTCTGAAGTCCAAGTTCCCTGTAACTGCTGAGTAGAGACGGTGTTTTCTCTTTAAGTGCCTGTATATGTTTTTCCACTGTTCCGATATCGCCCCGTGCTATAGGCCCGGTAAGGCAGTCGGGGAGACCGACCTGTTCTATATTACTCAACGTACCCTGTAATAACGGCATTAGTGCTTTCACAGCCTGTGCCCGCGATGTTCCAAATTCAGACCAGAGGTCAGTTGCCAGTTTGACCAGTGTAACCAGGTAGTTGCAGGCTATTACCGCAGCAGCGTGGTAGAGTACTTTATCGCCTGCCTGTAACATCACACAATTTCCGTTCATAGCAGTCGCCATATCTTTAAGAATGGTCGATAGCGGTGCTTCGGCTTCAATAGCGAATGTAGAACCGGGTATGTTTTCGATCGCCTGTTCGATACTTGCGAACGTTTGTAACGGATGAAAACATCCGGTGCCGGCGCCGCATTTTTGTGCTGCTTCCAGGATGTCCGTAGAATGCGCACCGCTACAATGGACGGCGTATTGTCCTTCGTGCCACTGAATATTTGATGCGACATCTGAAATTACATCGTCCGGGGTGGTAATGAAAACAAGTTGTGCCCGGTCTGCAACTTCCTGAGCGGTCTTATAACTGTTGCAACCCTGTATCCGGCTCTCGAATCTTTTTGCAGATGACATACTTTTGCTTGCTACTGCAACGACTTGATAGCCCTGTTGAGCGAGCCGCACTGATAGTGCTGTGCCTGTAATCCCTGCCCCGATAAAACCTATAGTCAGCATGACGGATTACCTCTAAGGTCTTTAATTGACGGTATACCGGCAAGCGTATCAGCGTGAATAATTGCCCTGTTGATCGCCTCAGCCGTTAATTCGGCGGCAACTGCTCCAATCATCGATATATCACCTGTTACGTTTCCGAGTGAAAGTACGAATATAGTATCGCCGTCATACATGGTATGACTTGGATTGATAGACCTGGCCATTCCATCGTGAGCCATAGACGCGATTTTATTTACCTGTTCTTTGTTCAACACTGCATTGGTGGCTATTACTCCAAGCGTGGTATTGGTTGACATAATATCTTGTTTAATAACATTACTAGCAATTAATTCAATTGTGCGGGTCCAGCGTGAATCATCGGGATAACGGGGACAGGCCAATGCCTGTCCTGTGGACGGGTCTATAATATCTCCCAAAGCATTTACTGCAAAAAGTGCAGCTACTGTAATATTACCCGGCAATTGTCTGCTGCACGTACCAATCCCGCTTTTTATTGCGCTTTTTATTCCCATTAGCTTACAGACCGTGGCGCCTGTACCGGAGCCTACAGAGCCTTCCGGAACTAAACCGTCGCTTGCCGAGAGGCATGCCTGGTATCCCTCTTCAATTCCCGGCCGGATATGCGAATTGCCTGTGTCCAGGTCATAGAGCACTGCTGCGGGAACAATAGGGATGCGAAGTGTATTCGTTTGAAAGCCGACACCTTTTTCCTCCAGGTAACGCATTACTCCGCCAGCTGCATTCAAACCGAAAGCGCTTCCACCACTCAGGAGGATAGCGTGCACTTTTTCTACCAGGTTTGACGGTCTCAGAAGGTCTGTTTCACGTGTGCCGGGAGCTGAACCTCTCACATCGACACCTGCAACTGCACCTTCTTCGCAGAGAACCACAGTACAACCGGTGGCTGCTTCCCTGTCGGTGTAGTGGCCTACCTTTATACCTTTGATGTCTGTAAGTGTATTAAACATTTTATTAAACAAAAAGCCTTCTCAGCAAAGCCGAGAAGGCTCAATAACAACACACTCCACCCTATATACCGTCTCGGTCAAAACTGATCCAAGCGGACCTGAATATTCTTACTATTAAGGGGCTTACCGCCTATCGGTCGTCTGCCACTGTTAATTGTATCCTGTAAACCTATTAGTTGTCAATATCATATAAGTATATTATGAACGAACCTGTTTTGACACCGTATTTTAAGTAGTGAGATACGGGCAGGTTCCTGCATAATATTATATCGTTTATTCCCTTTGTTTCTCAATTTGTGCGAGGTAGTCTTTTATACGCTGGTTTAATATTTCGTCGCTGGAAATTTCTAACGCTTTGTTAAAATCATTGATAGCTGCATCATAGTTACCCTTCTTGGAATTGGCAACAGCGCGGTTATAATATGCTATCGGCGATTCAAGGCCAAGCTCCAATACCTTGTCACAGTCTGCGATCGCTTTATCGAATTCATCGTTGTATATATAGTATTTACTACGGTTTAAATAGGGTATTACGGACAAAGGGTCTACTTCAATTGCTTTTGTACTATCTGCTATTGCCTCGTCGACCTTGTTAAGGAAGAAATACGATTCCGCGCGATTCGTATATGCCGTTAATAATACCGGATTGTTCTCGGTACCGGTGCTTTTTTCAATTGCTTCCGTATATTCTGTAATAGCTTCACTCCATCTTCCCTTATCGAAATACTCGTTTCCTTTTACAAGCTGGCGTTCTCCCGGTCGAAGACATCCGACCATGAGAAATGCCAGGCATGCTAATAAAACGAGTGTGATTTTATTTTTCATATTCAAGGCTCCTTATTCTACGGTCTCTATGGTTTATTTACCAGGCAACGATATAATAATGCCGATTTTTACTATATCCCGGCAACAGTATTTTTGCAGATTATACACAGAAAGCTATTCATGATGGAAACGCATAATTGCCCGGCTTTCACTTAACCTTCGAATTGTCCGGGCGGCGGTATCATCAATATCGGTGCACGGATTGCATGAAGTACACGATTTGCTACACTACCGCGAAGCCACCGACTGAAGCCGGAACGACCATGTGTTGCAATTATAATAAGGTCTACACTGCTTTTAATCGCATAATCCACGATACTGTCGGCGACTCTGCCCAGGATAACCTTTGCTTCTATTTCTACGGTATCAAGCTTGATTTTCTGTATTACCTCGTTCAGATAGCTGACCGCGACGGCTTTTTCCTGTTGTTCCATCTGTGTCCATACGTTTGAACTGAAATATTCTCCATCGGCAACGGGTAATACCACCGGTTCTACCACTCGTACAAATATGACGGTCCTGGTGTTACAACCTTTTGCTATGGCTTCGACGTGTGGAAGTACGCACTCTGCCAGTTCTGAGCCGTCAAGTGGAACAAGAATTTTATTATACATATGGTCCTCCTTTCCGTGTATTCGGGAAACACCTGTAGTGTCGCTACCATTTTAACGGACAAATGAACGCCTGTCACTATCCGGCAGTACATTCAGGGTAAATAAGCGGACTGTCACCTGTTCCCTAAATCCGACCATGCCGGGTATAAAGTTGAAATTTTATGCGTTATTGTATACAGTATGATGTATTTTAATCAACGGAATCTAACACACAGGCTATGACTTTAATTACGATTATCCTTTCTATAGTTGCACTCATCCTTGCTTACCTTATCGGGTCTATTCCTGCGTCTTTTCTGGTAGCACGTTATAAAAAGGGCGTCGATATACGAACGGTCGGAAGCCGTAATGCGGGTACGATGAATGTCATATATCAGATTGGCTTTTTCTGGGGACTGCTCGTACTATTTATCGACATCGCCAAGGGCGCTCTTGCTGTTTTTGTTTCGGTGGTTCTGGGTACTCCATTTGTTGTACACCTTCTCGCCGGGCTATTTTCTGTTCTGGGTCATAACTTTCCGTTTTTCCTGAAATTTAAAGGCGGAAAAGGCGGCGCCACATGTATCGGAGTACTTATTTATTTATTACCGTGGGCTGCTCCATTCTATCTGGGGCTGTTCCTTCTGATGTTACTTTTTACACGTTACGCGACGCTCAGCTATAGTGTCGCATTTATTTGTTTTCCGCTTATTGCATGGCTTATCTATCACGATACGGTATTGATTATCTACTCCGTCATTATCCTGCTTCTGCCCGGTGTAATGTATATTCCTCGATTGATGGAAATGCATGCCGCTGCAGGAAGCTGGAAGAAAGTCTTTTTCCGGAAAAGTTACAAGGAACGGTACTAATTTCAGGAGCTTGGGCAGTTAAATAGTTGCATAGCGGTCGCTTGAAAAGGCATGACTAATCGTCGGCTGGCTGGAAAAACGATTCAACGTCCTTGGTTTTAAATGTGTAATCTCCGGATACCTGTTCGTTATTATCCGCGTCTATTGATTTCACCCTGAAATGATGCGTGGCATTTGAGGGGAGCCTGGTCAGGTTAATAATATGTTTTGTAACTCCCTCATATCCCTGCGTCGGATCATCCTGAGGTTGTGCGGGATATACCAGACCATATTGTGTACTTCTGCCATATTCTACCTGGCTGCTGGAAGGTTCATCCGTATACCACACAATTGTCGCTGAATATTTTCCTACGAAGGTTACTGCTACATTTGAAATATAGGGAGCTTTTTTATCGGGTTGTTTGATGCCGGGGCCAAACTGCCAGAATAAAAAACCGCCTATTATTATAACGATACCGCATAGTAAAATTATCAGCAGTGTACTTATAGGGAGTGCCAAAAGACGTCTTATGGCATTTTGTACCCACATCTGGGCCTGGTCTATAATACCTGGTTGTGCAGGCATATAACCCGGCACCGGCGGCCCTGACAGAGTTGCCCCGCAATTATTGCAAAACCGGAGCCCCGGGCTGTGACTTGCTCCGCAATAGGGGCAGGTCATAATGAGCTGCGCACCGCATTTATTACAAAAACGTTGTCCTATATAATTGGGAGCACCACATTGATGGCACGGGACTGTTTGCCACATATTTACAGTTCACAGAATCTTTCTTTTTAATTGTATAATCTAACCGAAATAGGAAAGATTGTCCAGTTAGTCCACATTGAGAGGCTGTTAATTTTTATAAATGTACTGTAGTGAATCTATTTTTCACTACAAATCGGAATGATTTTAAGCAACAGTTTGCTATATACAGATTATAGAAATAATTGAATTTATTTAAGCGGGGACCGGCTCGAATGAATGTTATCGATGTTTGTCTATAACACACCGCCGTCTACGCAGATAACCTGTGCGGTGATATAACCGGCACGTTCTCCTGCCAGAAATGAGACAAGATCCGCAACATCGTCAGGTATGCCGAACCTGCCCAGCGAGATGCGCGCCAGAATAAGGTCCTGTTGCTCCGCAGGTAGTTTAGAGGTCATATCACTTACAATAAATCCCGGCGCTACAGCGTTGACAGTAATGTTTCTTGAGCCGACTTCGCGTGCCAGACTCTTTGTAAAAGCTATAAGCCCGCCCTTTGCAGCGGAATAGTTCGTCTGTCCTGTATTTCCGATAAGACCGGCAACCGACGAAATATTGATTATCCTTCCACATGGCTGTTCCATCATGGTGCGAAGTGCGAATTTGCTGCATAAATACGCCCCGCGGAGGTTAGTATTAATGACATCGTCCCATGCCGAGTCGGACATTCTCAAGATGAGGTTGTCTTTGACTATACCGGCATTATTGACCAGTATGTCTATCTTTCCCCATTTCCCAACAATTATTTTCATCATCTCTTTTACAGCGTTCGAGTCGGATACATTCGCTTTAACGGCAAATGCTTCACCGCCTGTGTTCTGAATCTCTTCAACGACCTGTTGTGCTTTGTCGTCACTACTCATATAGTTCACTGCTATTTTCGAGCCCTGCGCGGCGAGTTTACAGGCGATTGCCCGTCCGAGGCCTCTCGAGGCACCTGTTACCAGCGATACTTTGCCGTCCAGTTCACGGATTTCCATAATGCCTCCTTACACGAAGTGTTTTATTATAATACTGCTATTTTGCCCGCCCATACCGAACGAATTAGAAAGACAGATATTCACCTTCTGTTTTCGCGCCTGACCGGGAACATAGTCAAGATCACAATCGGGATCGGGAGTCTCATAGTTGACTGTTGGCGGGATAATACCGTTTGTTATTGTCATTACTGCCGCTACCGCTTCTACGGCTCCCGCGGCACAGGCAAGATGCCCTATCATCGATTTATTCGAGCTTATGGGAAGTGAATACGCTTTTTCACCGAAAACCATCTTGATTGCTTTTGTCTCTGCCGCATCGTTAAGCTGAGTACTCGTGCCATGAGCGTTAATATAATCTATATCATCAGGTGATATACCGGCATCCCTGATAGCTCTTTTCATTGACATAGCCTGCTGTTCGGCATCGGGGGCTGTTTCGCTATATGCGTCGAATGACCATCCGGCGCCGATCATTTCCGCGAGAATGGGTGCATTCCTTCGCTTCGCATGGTCGTAGGTTTCCAGTATAAGAATGCCTGCGCCTTCACCGAATACAAAACCGTCCCTGTTTTTATCGAAAGGCCTGCTCGCTTTCAAAGGATCGGGATTCCTGGACAATGCTCCGACCATGCTCGTTGCGCCGATACCCACGGGATTTACCTGCGATTCTGCGCCTCCGCTTATCATGACTTCTGCGTGACCGAGACGGAGAAAATTAAACGCTGACCCCAGCGCATCGCTTCCACTGCCGCATGCGCTGTTGACGCTGCTGTTCGGCCCTTTTGCGCCCAGTACCAGTCCGACCTGTGACGGCACCATGCTCGCAGCCATCTTCGGTATCGTAAGAGGGTCGAGTTTTTTAGGCCCGCGTTCTTTTAATACTATGCCCTGATGCAAAAGAAAAGACGGATCACCGCTTGTTGCCAGAAGCACGCCGACCGTCTCGGCTATATCCGGCGATATCTCAAGCCCTGCTGACTGAAGCGCCATTTTTGCTGCTGCGATTGCAAATTGAGTGCAACGTGCACCGCGGTCAGCTCTTTTCATGGTCATAAAATCTTCGGGATGAAAGTCCTTTACTTCTGCTGCTATTTTTACGGAAAACTGACTTGCATCGAACAGGGTTATTGGCCCGACGCCGCTTTTACCGCTGATAAGCCCTTCCCAGAAGTCATTCACAGTGAGCCCCAGCGGGGTGATCGCGCCGAGCCCGGTAATTACTATTCTACGGTCAGTCATTTTTTTCTTCCTTGTCTTTACTGGCGGTTGATTGCGATATGGGCATAAGGGAAACTCCACCATCGATAACGATAACCTGTCCGCGAATCATATATGCATCTTCGCTGCAAAGAAACACCACTGTCTGTGCGATATCTTCAGGTGTTACCATTCTGCCTGCAGGAGTCGTTTTCCAGGTGAGTTCAGGCAGATTTTTGTCTCCGGTATATTGCTTTATGGCTTCTGTCTCAACTGCGGCTGCAGAAATGCAGTTCACACTAATCCCCCGGGGGGCGAATTCAATGGCAAGGTATCGTGTTAATGCTTCCAGTGCAGCTTTCGATACACCTACCGCAGTGTAAATAGGGAACACCAGTCGTGAACCGAGGCTTGAAATTGAAACGATTTTCCCTCCGTTTGCCATCAGGGTTGCCGCACGTTGTGCACAGAGCAGAAATGCACGCGTGTTGATATCCATTGTCCAGTCCCAGCCGCGAACATCAAGCTCCATGGCGGTACGGGGAACACCGGAAGCAGCGTTACTGATAAAAATATCCAATCTTCCATATTTCTCTTTGATTTCATCGAACATACTATCGATCTTGTCGGTTTCTCCTACGTTGGCTTTAATGATGTGTGCCTGTACTCCTCTTTGTGCAGCTTCTCTTGCGGTATTTTCCGCAGCGGAGGTCTTGCGAAAGTAATTAATAACAACATCAGCGCCCATATCTGCCAGTGCAAGGGTAATCGCATGACCTATGCCGCGTGAACCGCCTGTAATCAAAGCGACTTTACCTGTGAAATCAGACTTGTTCATCATGGTGAATGTCTTTATCCTTTCAAAGCGATTTTACGTTCAGTGTAGACAAATGATTTCTGTGAATTATGGACTGATCGAAGTTGGCCGTTTTCCATACAATGATAGAGTAACAGCGTTCCTCATTTTATTATTTTCACCCGTGTTTCACCTGTTACGATGACCTCATCATTTTGATTCATACATGACACATCACAACGAAATAAAGTTCGATCATTGTCCTTTTCTATTTTCTTGATACTACCGTTTACTGTAACAATATCGCCGGGACGCGCGGGAGTTTTAAATCTCACATCAATAGATCCGGTATCGAGCCAGTATTTATTGAACAGTATCGTCATCATTTCGGATATATAGGAAAGGCTGAGCATGCCGTGTGCAATTGTTCCCCCGAGCGGTGTATTTTTCGCATACTCCGGATCGACATGTACGGGATTGAAGTCCCTGCTCGCTTTTGCATAGAGGTCAATACGCTCCTGAGTAATATATTTCTTCAGACCGGGTAAGAAGTCACCTTCTTTCAGTCCGGAAAAAGGGTGTTCAATATCCATGTATTCATTTTCCTTCAATGCGACTTTCCTGCGGAGCTATAAACGATAATTCCCCGGTGAGAACTTCGCGTGTTTCAGCATTCTCCACACGAAGTTCCACGGTAATAAGGTGCATTCCTGCCCGTTTGTAGCTGCGGCCTATTCTGGAATGACAGAAAATTGTGTCGCCGATATGTACGCTGTGTTTGAAATCCAGTTTTTGTGAAACGTGTATGGAGCCCGGGGGAAATTCGGTCCCTTCAGCGAGTGCCGCCATTGCAAGCGCCGCTATGGCTGTAGGCGGTACGAGATCGGTTTCATGATAAATCCGGGACGACTCCTCGACTGCGTTCAAATAGGCGTCGACAGTCGATCTGTCAAGCGTATATTGTACGGCAGGCAATTCCTGACCTGCCTCAAGCCTGAAGCCGTTATCTCCTTCGTAATCTACCATAATAGTGAGCGGCAAAGGATGCAGGTTTAATAACCATATAAAATATATGACATAGGGATTCGAGGTATATTGCGGTAAAATAACATATTAAAAATACCGTGTCAAGACAAATAGATAACTATTTACAGTACCCTGAAGATGCTACAAATAGTAAAGAATTGCTTTACGGTACTTTTTAACAGGCTGAATTTAGTGCCATCTCCGTCTACCGGCTGCGGCTGCAAGAGGCGCTACGGCGATCCAGAGTGTTATCGTGATAAGCATGGAAGTCACATAGTTGATATCCGCCACACCTATTTTAGGTGCTATAACGCCCCATAAAAGCATAAAAAACAGGGAACTCAGAAAAAAACCGGGAATAGCTGCCAGAATCGTAAAATAACCCATAATCAGACCTCCTTTTCTATATCAAATGTTTTTAGTTGAGAATCTATAGTCGTGTCTATTCCAAAATGTGCCGCACTTCGCAGATCTTTTAACGCGGATTGCTTTGTTTTGCCCAGCCCTACGACGGCTAACTCATAAATGACATAGTAGCTCTTGAGAGTATCATCGTACTCTACTGAAATTTCGCTTTTTCTTGACGGTGCCATGAGTCCTTTTTCGCCCGTTCATTCTTTAATAATAGATTCGATTTCACCGGATGCCTGCAAAATTATTTTTCTGATTCGTTGTATTTTGTCTGCGTCCAAAAAGCGGGCACGGCGATGCATCAGTCTCCCCAGTTCTTTGAATTCACTGGAAATCTCACTGTAGATATCATAATAATCGGAGTTCCAGTGATGGCTCATCTTGCGTTTGATTTCATTCGCAGTATCGCTTCGCTCACTGAGAAACCGGAGTCCAGCTTCGGTAATTACATAAACTTTTTTTCCGTCTCTTTCTTCAGAGGTGGTATATTCCATTTCTTCGAGCATTTGCAGTGTCGGGTAAACGACACCCGGGCTCGGTTTGTAAAAACCGTAAGAATAATCCTCAAGCTCACGGATGATTTCATATCCGTACCTTGGTTTCTCCTTCAACAGGTTCAGCACAACATATTTCAGATCACCTTTATGGAAAGGGCTTTCATGCCGGTATCCATGGAAGAAACGGTCCCCGCGAGCCGGTCTATGTTTAAACATCATTTTCTCCTTTATGAATTCCCTAAGATATATCATATAATATCTAGATATAACAAGATATATCTTTATTATAGCTATTTTGAAATAATTGTCAAGGGGGTTGAGGGATAGTTTTATATATCAGTATAACTGCCTGTAAATGGAATGCAGGACTAAAAATACTGCATATTAATGCATTGAAGATTTAAATTTAAGCGGTGGAATAAAGACTACTATCAGTCATTAGACGTATGCGCAGGGCAGTCGTTGAATTTACTGCTCAATTCTGTATATAATCTCTCGACATTTTTATGCTGTAGCCATTTCTTTGCCGATTCGCTGCCGGGCGGCATGGGATACCTGTCAAAGAATTCTATTGTCTCACAAGCTTCTTCGAGGCTTATTCCCTTCTCGATAGCATCCGATACGGCAGCGATCCAATCCTGTATAAATCTGCTCATTTCCGGAAGGTAATCTTTGCCGCAGATTTCACCATGTCCCTGCACATATATATCCGCTTCCAGTTCCTGTAATCGCTGAAGGGATTCCAGCCATTGAAACGGGAGGGACTCTGAGAGGACTGCCTGTACTCGACAGAATACATTGTCTGAGGTGAAAACGACACGTTCCTGTGGAATATACACCGCCGTTTGAAATGCCGTATGTCCCGGCATATGAAGTAAATGAAAAGTATGGTCGCCCAGAAAAAAAGTAAGGTTTTGCGAAAAAGTAATGTCGGGGAGACGATAGTGTACTTCACGGGAAGGGATGCTCCCTGTCTCTATTCTGTTACTTCGTTTCTTTTGTTCGTCCTGTGATGCGGAAATGATTGCTTTTCTTATTCCTTCATGTGCTATTATGGTACCGTCAAAGTATCGATTGCCGGAAAAATGATCGAGATGAGGTTCGGAGTTGACAAGATAACGGACAGACCCGAATGGAGCTATTTCCCGGCGCCAGGTAGCTGCATCATCGGGGACCATCGGTGTGTCGACCATTACAACTCCGGAAGCGGTAGTAATAAAGCCGATATTGCACCCGGTAAAACCGGTTTCCACGTAAACATTCTCGCTTATTTTTTGCATGGTGACGCCTTTCAGTATAAAGATTACAGTGAAGGAAGTAAAAAAGACAGCGCCACTGTGGAACAGTGGCGCTGTCGGCATATCATTGTGCAGCGTTAGTTATCTGCTCGAATTATTTCTTTTCTTTGTCACGCTTTGCTTTAAGTGCCCAGAAAACTTTCTCCGGCTCTGCGGGAAGGTCATTGATCCAGACACCGGTGGCATCGTGAATGGCGCTGATGAGTGCCGGTGGTGCAGTACAGGTGGTACCTTCACTGGCTTCCTTTGCACCATACGGGCCGAACGGGTCATGCGTGATCACATGTTTTACTACGGTAGCAGGTGCCTCGTATGCGCGGGGACGTTTGTAGTCTACAAAGTTGGGGTTCATCGTTTGCCCGTTGTCCATCTTGAACTCTTCATAGAGGGCAGCCGCGATACCCTGATGGTATCCTCCGCCGAGTACCTGTGTTTCGACCGCAATGGGGTTCAACGGGAAACCGCAGTCATGTGACATGATGCTGTTATCGGTACAGGTGACTACACCGGTTTCCATATCTACTGCAACTTCAGTGGCCTGTGCCGAGAAGCTGTAGTTGGTACCGATGTCGCCAACGCCTTTACTGAAGTCAGCAAGACCGTATACCGAGATACCCTGTGTAGAATAGCCACGGCCTATGATGACCTTGCCCGGAGTATCGTAACAGGCAGCTCTGACCAATCGGATCCACGGAATGCTCCGCTCGGGATTGGCTATCAGGAACGCTTTCTTGTCTTTAATGTCTACTTCGTCCTCTTTTGCTTCGAGGAGTCTGGCAGCAACTTCGATAAGCTGTCGTCGTGTATCTTCGGCTGCTACCTTTGCAGCAGAACCGGCGAGTACGGTTACACGGCTGCCGTAGCTGCCCGGATCGACCGGAGTGTGTGCCGTGTCGACTCTCTTGATATCGATATCCTCGATATCGACGCCGATCACTTCCGCAGCGATAGCGACGCAGACTGTATCGGAACCCTGACCGACGTCACTTGCGCCGGTAAGGTAGTTGATGCTTCCGTCTTCGCATACGCGAATAATGGCGGCGCAGCTGTTATGTGCGCTGAGCTTGGTTCCACCGTTGTAGCATGCTGCTGCATAGCCAGTGCCGTAGGCGATGTAGTCTTTGTCTTCATCTTTCTTATGTGAGGCTTTCCAGCTTCGTGCTTCTTTAAGCTCTTCCAGACATTCTTTCATACCGCAGGAACCGACAGTGACATCATTGATGGTCTTGTAGACGGTGCCCGGCTTCGGATTGTCAATAGAGTTTATCATCCTGAAATCAATGGGGTCCATGCCCATTTCTTCAGCGATCATGTCCATGAGGATATCACCGGCAAATCTGGTATGGTAAATGCCGTGTCCTCTCATGGCTGCTGAGCTGCAGTTGTTGGTGAAGTAACAGACTGCATCGTATTTATAGTTCGGCAGATGATAAGGAAGTCCGTGACAGATGCCTGCAAGGAAGTGGGTGAGCGGGCTCATACGGGTATATGCGCCTCCGTCTGAGACCAGGTCTATCTTACATGCAGTAAGCAGTCCTTTCTTATCGACGCCGAGCTTCATGTTGATCCACATGGGATGGCGGCGCAGGCATGTGGTCAGCTCGTCATACTGTGTATACTGGAATTTGACCGGTTTGCCGGTTATCTTCGACAGCATAGCAGTAGAAAAATCGCCGTTGACCATATCGTTCTTTGTACCGCCGAAGTCACAGCCGATGAAAGGCTGAATTACACGAACGTTGCTTAACGGTAAGTTGAAGCAGTTGGCGAGAATACGATAAGGGAAGTAAGGGCTTCCTTTCGATGCTTCATAAACGATATGTCTGTCGTCCGGCCAGTAGCAAAGTCCTGCCGACGGTTCGACATACCCTTTTGCCATACGGGGTGTCTGGAACTTGTCTTCTTTGACGATATATGATTCATTGAATGCTTTTTCGACATCGCCGAAATTCCAGTGGTATTCAAGACAAACGTTTCCGGGGCGGTCGTCATGGACGAGCGGTGCTCCTGCTGCCATTGCCTCGAAAGGATCGTAGACGCCGGGAAGTACTTCATATTCGACTTCTATCAGATCGCAGGCTTCCTGTGCTGTCTCTTCATCGATGGCGGCAACTGCTGCTACGCCCTCGTCAAGATATCGCGCTTTGGTTACTGCGAGGGGATCTTCGTCTCTGGTATCACGGCTCCAGCCCCAGCGGAAACCGTTGAAGTCTTTACCGGTAATCACCGCTCTAACGCCCGGTAAATTTTCTGCTTTGCTGGTATCGATATTCAATATTCTCGCATGAGGATAAGGGCAACGTTTTACCCAGCACCATAACATATCGGGTTTTTCCAGGTCATTGGCATACCTTGCCTGTCCCGTTGCCTTAAGGCGGGCATCGACTCTCACCATAGGCTTGCCGAGAATTCTATAATTTCCAAATTGTTCAGACATATTATTGCCCTCCTCTCATCTTTTCAGCGGCTATTTCTATCGACTCGACGTATTTAATGTAACCTGAATCGGCACAGAGATTGCCCTGAATAGCGGTTCTGACCTCTTCACGTGTAGGTTTTGGATTTTCGAGGAGCAATGCTCTGGCGGACATGATCATGCCTGAAGTGCAGAAACCGCATTCGATTGCGCCATGATTGATCATCGCTTCCTGGATCGGATGCAGGTTGTCGCCGTCGGCAACGCCTTCAATGGTAACAATCTCCCGCCCGTTGCATTGTAGCGCCAAGACGGAACATGACCGGACCGCTCTGCCGTCGATATTTACGGTACAGGCGCCGCAGGAGCTGGTCAGACAGCCTTTTCTCGTGCCCAGAAGTTTCATCTTGTCCCGTAGAAGGTCGACGAGCAATGTTCTTGGTTTAATTTTAAATTCGTATGATTTGCCGTTTACTGTGAATTTTAGATCTTTTAAATTATCTTTCATTTATACCTCCAGTGAAATCATCTCGACCCGGCCATTTTAAAGGCTTTCTTACCCACGCGTTTGACAAATACTTTTACCATCTCCCGACGATAGGCTTCCGAACCGTGCGTATCGGTCGGCGGGTCTGCTTCGGCAGCAGCTGCCTCTCCGGCTTCCTCGAGAAGTGTATCGGTGATTTCCTTACCGATCAGTATCTTTTCTGCTGCTTTTGCTCTCATGGGAGTAGAACCGGCATTGCTCAGCGCGATACGGGCGTTCTCACAAACAGTGCTTCCGGCCTTCACGGTAATGGATACCGCCGCACCGACTATTCCCATATCACCTTTCATGACCATGAGTTTCTCATAGGCAACTCCTGTGTGCGGTGCAATTGGAGGTACCTGGATTTCTATAAGCATTTCACCGGGTTCGATGTCGACCTCCAGATAGTCCTTGGAAAATTCTTCCATTGAAATAGTTCTTTCTTTTCCTGACTTTGCCAGCTTTACTTTTGCGTTCAAAGCAGTGAAGACAGGAGCCGGGTCACCAGCAGGGTCACCATGGCAGATATTGCCACCGATTGTGCCCCAGTTCCTCGTTTGCGTCGTAGCGAGATTATTTTCCATCTCACTGAGAACCGGGAAATTCTCTTTTATAACCGGTGACTTTTCTATGTCACGATGTAAGGTTAATGCGCCGATCTTGAGACCTTCTTTAGGATCGTTTTTGATATATTCGAGTTCCTTTAATCCCTTTATATCAATAACATAGTCAGGCTTTAATAATCCTTGCCTCATGACAACCAGTGACGATTGCCCCCCCGCAAAGATCTTCGCCTCTTCCTTGTATTTCGAAAGAAGGCCAAGGGCTTCTTCAACTGTCTTCGGAGCGAAGTAGTCGAAATCTGATATCATAGTTCCTCCTTAACCGAAAAAATATAATTCAACAGCCCAGTGTTACAGGGAGAAAATAAAAATTACCTGGAACAAGGACAGCTAAATAACCGTTCAGGTGTTTTTATAGGAATAATATTGATAATATAGATTGACAATATTTAACAAAAAAAATAGTTTCTTTACTTAAGAGTATTTGACAACGTGTTTATTATACTATGTTCTTTAAAAAGAAATAAACTGCTATTCTGCATTTAAATAACTACATTTACGAAATTCGTAAACGACACTTAGCCATACCATTGACAAACGGAAAAGACATATAAAGGAAAAATTCGACTTACCGTTAAGTCATTGTAAATTATAGTTTTATGTGTAGATTTTGTCAAAAAGTTGAGAGTGTGTTTTGAGTTATATTAATTGTATTCTGGACTGGGATAGAGATTATTGTCATAATAACATTCGCAGGAAATGAATAAAGTATATAGTCTATAATAGAGAGCTACATATGACGAGAATGATTTCAATATATATGCATAGCAGTGGTGAGACGAAAACAGTAACGTTGGAGGAAGCACAGCGTATAATTGATGACGAGTTCAATGACCCCGAGGGTGGAATAATAATCGACGCGAAAACCTACAGGGCAATTTCACACATCGGGCCCGATACAGAGGGGATAATCATCATGGAACAAATGCTGGGGACCGGCTGAGGCAGGAAATTGTACCGTTTCGTACTCTGTGAAGTTAAAATCTATTCATATAAAGTTCCCCAATTATTGTAGTCAGCAGGATTGCTCGGTACCCATTCGGGAGGGATTCGATATGCCCGATAGATACTACTATCTTTTTTACCAGTGGACGAAACCGAAAATTCCCATACTATCTCTTTCTCCGCGGTGACCTCGAAAATACGGCCGTTACGGCCTTCCGTGATAAGAGTGTTTCCGTTGGGAAGTCTCTGAGCAGAACTTATATCCTGGCTGAAGAAATATTCCTCTCCACTTTGTTCTCCGTATTGCCATACTATTTCAAGTGTTACCGGATCGAATTCGACAACCCTTGAATAGGATCTTGTATAACGTGGAGCACTCATGGAACCTCCGTACCCTGATTGTCCGCCGTTATCGAATACAAGAATATTGCCTTCACCGGGCAGCCCCTCGGGAATCATATGTGCATGATGCGGTCCGACGAGTTGTCGCAAATTTTGCCCGGGAGTCCCTGATGAGAAGTCCGGTCCCACCTGCCATACTACCGCTCCTGTGTCATGGCTGATAATAGCGATGAAGCTGGCGCTGCGGGAACTGATAATAATGTTCGCCGGATTGAAACGTTCATCTCCGGTATTGGAATACCAGTGGTTTTCGCCGAGCAGTGACATGCTGTTTATGTGCAACCAGTCGAAAAACCCTTTCTCTTTATCAAACTGCGGCGCTCTGTAAATCTCATTTATGGCTGTCTGATCGAAGCCGAACTCCTGAAAGTGGTCGGAAGCATGCCATTCGAAACCGGTGAGGTTTCCGTTCCAGTCGACCTCATAGATGACGTCATCTTCTAATTCTTTATTGCTTATTTCCGGGACCAGTTCATTTTTATGCGCGAGGACCAGGGTGTTGCCGGATTCTACGAATTCCTGTCCGGGAGCATAATATCCAACGGGATTGCCTTCTCTCTCAAAATCGTGGTGCTGCCGCGACATCATAGTACCTGTACCATCATCGTCCCAGTCCGAGAACGACCATATCTCATTGCCGTCCCAGTCCAGCTGTACCAGCTCGATGGTATCCTGATAGGGGGCCTGCGGTTGTCTATTCGCTCCCGGCGCGGCCGGACGCTGTTGTTCTCCCCGTGTACTTTTACTGCCTATTATTTCACCATCCGGTAGCATCTTAACCGGCATCCCTCCGATAGACCATGTTTTGACTATAGTGCCTTCCATATCTATCAGGACGGCATTGCCGCCCGGTGGACTATAGAGGGTATATCCGGTGCATGCGGAGCTATCATAATCAGTAGATGCAATCGAGGGTGAAGCAGTTGTTGCTTCCAGTCCGGTTGCGTTTGCCGGCACAGTCTCACCTTCAGGTTCCCCCGGTGGAGCGGTAACCTGTGATAACGAGCAGGCCGCTGCTTGAAAAGATAGCGTTGCTATAATGAGCGAAATGAAAATCATCGACAGTATCTTTCTGCTCTTTGTCCTGTTATTTTTATAGTAAACGTTCATAATGGTCATCCTGTTCTACTTGCATTTAGACTTATCCCACGTCACGGACGCATCGTACATAATTGAATAGTCTGGTTACATCTCCCTGCGGCCCGAAGGATGCCGGGAAGTCACTCGCATTGCCGCTCTTAGGATCGCTTCTCTGTGCACCGGC
>CAZAIO010000001.1:0-8219 GCA_964485235.1 uncultured Dehalococcoidales bacterium | reverse complement strand
CTCTGTAATTCCTTGGCGTCAGGCAGTCGCCAGTCATTATATCCGAGGTAGTTCTCCTCGTTCTTTTTTTGTACCCAGGCAAGGGCATCTTCCCAGTTCATACCGCCACCGCTGTCTGATTGAGACCACATAAGACCGGTGGCGTTATCGGTAATAGTGCCGTCGCCGTTGTCGACAAAATCGTTTATCCCGTAGTCAGGGTTTCCTCTGACATATAAGACAAAGAATTTCTTTGCTTTTGTTTGGTTTCGTACTGCTTCTATGGGATATCCCTTGATGCGTCCGTCCGCAAAGTTTACACCGAAAGCGGTCGCGTTTCCTCCCATAGTCGTGCTGACATACTTTGTAGCGGAAATGAATTGAGAATCGATAATCCGGTCACCCATACTGGTATCACCGTATTCAAAAGCAAAGTAATCAGTATCGATAAAGGGTATTCCTCTCATATCTGCGGGGCCGCTTGGGTCGGTACCGCTAAAAATTATCAACGAATATAATTCTTTGATGGTAGGCAATCGCCAGTCATCATATCCGGCAAGTGAGAATGAGTCTGCACCTGCTACGGCTTCGGAATAGAGCATCTTCTCTCCGGGGTCCTGCTGCCACATGAGCCCTGTATTGAGGTCGGTCACAGTACCATCTCCGTTGTCCTTGTAGGCAGGTTGATCACCGTCATGTTGGGCATCCTGGCCGTAGAATGCTTCACCTGGTTCCGGACAGGATATTACACGGGAATTGTTGTAGCATTGCACCTGTCCGGTGTCGACGATAACATATGTCGGACCGGATACGGGTTCTGGTGCCGGAGCTTGCGTTTGGACTAATGCATTTTCCGCTGCAGAGGATTGACTTGACTCCGGTTTCGAAACGGGTTGACTATTTGATACGGCACAACCTGTTAATGCCGAAGCCGTCAATAAGATACTGGTTAAAAGAATAAATAAAAGTTTTTTCATCTTTAATCTACCTCCCTTTTCTTTTCTGGTCCTGACAGATTAATTATCACTGTCACTTTCAATATCACAGCCCAAGTCTAACATTACGACATGAACACAACATGAAACGGCGGTTAATACGGGATGAACTATACGGTAAAACTATTCATCTTATGTTCATCTTGTTGTACTATAATAAATGTATTGAGAGTAAGGACTTACTATGCGAATTCTGGTCGTGGATGACGATAAGCAGCTGTGCAGTATCATGAAGAGAGGGCTTATGGAAGAAGCCTATGCGGTTGATGTGGCTTATAACGGGGAGGAAGGCGAATATCTTGCCGGAATTAATTCGTACGATCTTATCATTCTGGATATTATGATGCCCGTGAAAGACGGAATGGAAGTTTGCCGGAGTCTCCGGATGGGGAATATCAATACTCCCATTATAATGCTTACGGCAAAGGATAGTGTGGAAGACAGGGTTAAAGGACTGGATACCGGAGCTGACGATTATCTGGTTAAACCTTTTGCTTTCAGCGAATTACTGGCGCGGGTCAGAGCGCTTATACGGCGGGAAAGTTCAGCGAAATTGCCTGAAATTAAAGTTGGTCCCCTTGTGCTCAATACGCTTACCAGGGAATTGAAGAAAGGGGAGCGTACTATAGAGTTGACCACTAAAGAATTCTCAATTCTTGAATATTTAATGCGACATCCTGATGTTGTCACAACCAGGACGATGATCGAGGAGCATGCATGGGATTATGACTTCGATAGTATATCTAATCTTGTTGATGTCTACATACGCAGGTTGCGCCGCAAGATAGATGATGACGAAGGGGAAAGTGCTATTCAAACCGTACATGGAGCAGGTTATCGTCTGAGGTCCTGATGAGCTTTATTCATAGTATTAAATTTAAATTTACTCTCTGGTATTTGCTTGTACTGGCGGTTACTCTGATATTGCTCTGTACAGGTGTATATTTTCTTCTTTATCATACCCTTTACAATGCACTGGATGATTCTCTTGAAAGAAATACTCTGGAAATCAGCCGGAGCGGAACATTTTATGCCGACATTAGCCCGAATGTGATTGAACCGCCATCGCGTGATCTACTAATATTGGCTTATTATTCAGGTGACCGTCTGGTTAAAATTTCGAGTAATAATCAGTTTACCCTGGATGATGAAACCGTTATAAAAGTAATCACGACGGGGAGATTATTTTTTACAGCAAATACGACAGGTGGTGAGGAACTACGCTGTTTTGGTACCAGACTGCCTCCCGGAGAGGAAAACTCGATTCAACGCACTACTCCTTCCGAAGAAAAAAACAGGCCTGTTGTTTTAATAATGGGAAAACCTGTTGCACCGATCGAAGAATCGCTGGCAGCTCTGATTAATGCGTTAATGATCGCGATACCGGTCTGTCTGGTAATAGCAGGCAGCGGCGGAATATTCCTTGCCCGGCGCGCTCTTAAGCCGGTGGATACAATTTCCAGAACGGCGCATGATATTGAAGAGAATGACCTGAGCCGGAGGATCGATGTCAGGACGAAGGATGAACTGGGAAGGTTGACGATTACAATCAACGATATGATTGAACGGTTGGAAAAAGCATTTGAACGTCAGAAACAGTTTACCGGCGACGCCTCGCATGAACTGCGGGCCCCTCTGGCTATTATTAAAGCTGAAACTACTCTGGCATTACAAAAAGAACGGGATGCACATGAATACCGGCAGTCTCTGGTGATGATTTCGCAGGAGATCGAGCACATGGCAAAAACAGTTGACCAGCTATTATTATTAGCACGCTCGGATGCCGGAAATGAGCGCCTGTCTTTTGAAGAAATCAATCTTACGGAATTGTTGCAAAGTCTGGCTTCGGATGTAAACGTCCTTTGTCAGGATAAAGGTTTGTCATTAGAGCTGAATACGAATACAAATATTATTATCAGGGGCGATAAAGGAAGATTAAAGAGATTATTCCTTAATATTCTGGACAATGCGATCCGGTATACACCCCGGGACGGTGTTATCTCGGTAAATCTCTCGGATGACGGTAAAACAACGTTGGTGACGGTTAAAGATACCGGCATAGGCATTCCTGCGGAGCATATTCCCTACATATTCGAACGGTTCTACAGGGCTGATAAGGCTCGATCGCGCATTGAAGGTGGTAGCGGACTTGGACTGGCTATTTGCAAGCAGATTGTCGATGCTCATAATGGTCACATATTCGTTGAAAGTCAGGTTGGCAGGGGAAGCACTTTTTCTATCAGGCTACCGCTTAACATACCTGAAAAATAAAAATAAGTTTCGGAAATCCTGAATACAACATTGATATTATGGAGCAGGGGACGGGATTCGAACCCGCGACAGCCCGCTTGCAAGGCATCGCCCCTGTTTACAACTCAATAGTTCCAAACTCAAATTTAAGCCACTCCAGAGTAATTTAAAGGCAGAATATCGCTCTTTAGCTCATATCTAACTCTATTATTGTGTTCCAAGAAAAAATGTAAAAGCAGTGTGATATTTTAGCCTATACAATGGGTTATGAATATAAAACAGACTGTGAGCTTAAAATGAAGCGTTGAATATATGCCTCAACCGGGAAACATACTGGCTTCCAGTAAATTATGACTGCAACTATTACACAATGTCATTTTATATCTGCTGAAATCAAATATCTCCTGATAAAACTGAGAAGATGATTACGAATGGGTAGTTAATCAACACTAGTTTTCACGCATGACCGTTATTCCGGAGTGATGGGATTGCCTGTATGCCAGAAGAACAGCGACTATTGTAGATACAGCGGCAGCAAAAATTAAAATAACCAGATAGATCCATGGTACTGACATGGATTCCGGCGGTGGGTCGAAGACTCCCGTAAGCATCTTTACAAGCATCCATGCTACTCCGAAACCCATCGCAATACCGATGACACAACCTCCTACCAGTGTTATCAAACCTTCACTCCACAAAAAGGCAAAAAGCTGTCTGCCGTTGGCTCCAAGTGCTGACAGGATGCCGAAAGTACGACGCCGTTCTGCGAGACCTAGTGCCATCATAAGTCCAGTGGCTACGGCTACCAGCAGTATAGCAAAGCTTAATTCCAACCGGGAGAGACCATTAAGATCAATGGCAGTCAGACTGGAACTGATAATACGTTGTGTTGATGCAATGTCTTTTACAGTGGCTCCGGGCAAGGAAGCTACGACGGCACGCGCTCTATTTGCTACATCAGATATATTGCCTGTCACACGAAGAAGCACAATCTCGTCGGCTGCTATACCTGTTTGTTGGGCGATGTAGCTTGCATTGGCTACCAGGAACGAATCTTTTGGTGCAGTCGGGAATTCACGCACTACAGCGACGAAATGAAATGGTACAACTCGATAATGGTGGGTGAGGGCATCCTGCAGACGCAGGTTTACCTGATCGCCGGGCTTGAGTTGGTAGTCCTGTCTTGTTTCCTCAGAAACGAGCACACCATCAGGGCGTTGTGCCAGTGCCGTGAGCGTGGCATTGGCATTACCCCCGTCGAAATATGCGTTGGCCATTGTGGTAGCCTCGCCAATATGCATGGGATCAATACCATAGAGATCCTGCAGGTCGTTACCGACGTAAGCAAAACGGTGTTGCATCGGCTGGGCAGCAGCAACGCCCGGCAGAGCTTTTAACTCGGCAAGCTTACCGCCGGGCGGTGAGACCGTAAGTCCCGTAATTGTGACATCAGAACCATTGGTGAGTGCGGCATCGACATGGCTTTGTGCTTGAAATGTCGAGTTGAAGACCGCTGTAGATGTGGCAAATGAGCATGCCAGAACGACTAGCACTACACTATGAGATATAAGTATCCGCTGGCGGGCTAAAGATGCAGTAACAACTCCGGAAAGTCCATGGGCAATCGGCCGCAATATGTGCGATACTATCCACCGTCTGCGACTGAGTACTACTTCCCAGACTCTTAAGGTCAGCAAAGCTACACTGATCCATAGCAATATCGGTGCAATAAATGTATCGTATGATACGGACGTCTGTGCTACTCCTTCCGGTGCCAGCACTACCTGATAACCCGTACTGGCTGTCCGCCAGAAGACGACGACACAGATAATCAGTAGAATAACATCAAGATAAAGTTGTTGCCATAACGGTTTCTTAGTATGGCCGACTGCCATACGTGCTGTAACCACTGTAGAGTGTTTTGCCTGTCTCCATACGGGATAGAGTATCGCTAAAAACGCAAAAATGAAACCAGCGATAGCTGCTCCCATTGTCCATGGGAATGCTTCCATGCTAAAGACAGATCCCTGCGTAATAAGTCTGCTCGCTCCCAATGCCAGTGATATCCCTGATGCTGTGCCGCATATGCAAACAAATAAAGCTTCCATGGATGCGAGGCGTAGGGTCACTGCGGTAGTTGCTCCCCGAGTGCGCAGTAGCGCCTGTTCCCGCCGTCGGCGGTTCTCGCCGGAACCTGCAATGGACAGCGTGAGTACCATAGCCAGAATGATGCCGGGCAATCCCAGAAATAAAAAAAGCACGCGGCTATAGAGCGCATCAGACCGTACACCATCCAGACGGGCGGCCAGGTTGTTGCCCACAAGACCACTACCTGCCAGTTTGGCCTCTATATTTCTTGCCATTTGTTGGCAGGATATGTAAGCCTTTAGCGGATCAGAGACAAATGACTGTGCAAGGCGAACATGAAGCTGAATGTGTATGGAATCCGGACGGGCTGCTGCTTGCGGGTCAAAGAGTTTGTGCCACTGGTCGCTTGGAAGTATGATAACGTTATCAGGTGGGGCTTGGGGTGCGACATTAGACGGGACGCCTATAGCCTGGAAAAGGGAGTCGGCGTTGGGAAGATCCACAACGCCGTTTACCTGTACTGTTACCGGGGGTAGTCCCGGACGTTCTATGGTGATGGAGTCTCCGGCTGTCACGTGAAGGTTAGCGGCTGTCTGTTGTGCTACCAGTACTCCATTTTCAGCACCAACGAGTTGGCGAAACTCGGCAGGAAATACATGACGATATTCCTTGCTTAACCCCAGGACTTTTCCTGAGCCTGTTGACTGTACTGTACCTCCTGTAGTTGCCGTAAAGCTTGTAACATCAGCGTAACCTACTGTCTCCAGTGCTGCCACCGGCACATTTTGACGAATCATATCTGCGCTGTCGGCAGAGTTGGTTTGGGGTGCCAGCAAGACCTGCCAGTCTACCGGGACATCAACGATAGCTCGCTGTGTCATCGTAGCAGCACTGTTGGTGATGAAGGCTCCCAGGGATGCCAGCAGTGCTACTGTAATAGCAACACCCACAACTGCTCCTAGAAGTCGACCAGAGTGTTTCACGACGAAGCCTTTCAACCACATTATTTCTAACATATCGCACCTGCATCCAGAATGCCGTGGTGTATATGCCATATGGTATGCATACGTTCAGCTATTGAAAGATCATGCGTGGCTACGACTAATGCCGTGTCTGTCCCTTCAATGGTAGCAAGCAGCATATCGAACAAATGTTGGGCAGTAGGATGATCGAGTTGACCTGTAGGCTCGTCGGCAAGGATAAGTCTGGGTTGGTAAGCCAGGGCTCTGGCTACGGCTACCCGCTGCGCCTGGCCGCCGGAGAGTTCCTCCGGCAAGCTTTCAGCGATGTTACCAAGTTCTACCTTCTCCAGTGCCTGTATAGCTGTTTGACGGGCTGTTTTTTCCTTGATGTGGTCAAGGAGCAACGGAAGCTCGACGTTTTCGACTGCGGTAAGTGGAGCCAGGAGGCTGGGCACTTGAAAGATAAAGGCGACTTTAGCTGGATGTAGCCCTTCCCTCGGACCCAGGGCCGGCCATGTAACATTGCCGGAGGTAGGTATTTCCAGTCCTGCCAGCAGATATAGGAGCGTGGATTTTCCACTGCCCGACGGCCCGGTAATAGCGATACGGTCGCCGGGAATAACCAGGCATGTCGCGGAAGTAAGTGCTACTACCGGTGCGTAGCCGGGATATGTGCGGCTTGCATCATGTGCCTCCACCAATGCTCGGCTGGACTGAAACGTATTCACAATATTCTGATGATTAGTTAAGGCTTCAGTCATCGATGACTCTCCCGTCAAGAAGATTTATAATGCGATCGGCGTGTTCCGCCAGCGCGCGGCTATGTGTTGCCACAAGTGTGGCATCACCATTACTGCGACGAGCCTCGAACAGCCGAAGGATATAGATTTCCGTCTCTGCATCGACCTCCGCAGTAGGCTCATCTGCCAGCAGTATTTTAGGATTTGTCGCTAATGCCACAGCCAGACCAGCACGTGCTGCTTCACCACCGGAGAGATGGGAGGGGTATGCCCTGCGTCTCTTCTGCAATCCAACCAGGGAAATCAGTTGATTTAAACGTTGCTCGTCCCGCTTCCGCGTAAGATACATTTGCAGGCGTATATTTTCTTCTATTGAGAGATGACTGACAAGGTTGTCTGACTGGAGTATGATACCGATTTCGACACCACGGCGTGCAGTGCGTTCTATTTCCGGACGGCGGGTTAGCCGGGTGCCATTAAGTATTACATGTCCTCCATCCGGCTCGTCAAGACCAGCCAGACAGGCTAACAGGGTAGACTTACCACATCCTGAAGGTCCCATCACAGCCACAAGTTCACCTTCTTCGACATGAAGATTTACCCCTCGTAGTGCCAGTGTTTCATCTTCTTCTGCGTGGTAGAAACGGTAGAGATCAAATGCTTCAAGAACTCTCATTTAGACCACCTGAAACTCTGTGATATCGTATACCACTGGTCGATGTTATCCGCACCGAGAGGGGCCCAGAGGGTGAGTGTAGCCAGCCGACCATTTTTAAAATAAAGATATTGATTGTTTTCGAGACGAACTTGCTTTCCGGTGACCTGGTCGGGTTCAGAGTTAGATTTATATGACATCAGTACAGCGGAACCAGAGGGAAACTGCACATTCTGTATCTTGTCAATCTGTACCGCTCTGCCTGATTTGACCAGTGCAACAGCCTCGTTAGTGCGAATGCTAGCCATAGTTGGAGCTGACACGGCCTGGGTGATGGTTATCTTGATGCCATCCAGCTTATCAGTAAAACTAACATCAGTTCCTTGTGTGCTGCGAGCCCATCCCTCCGGCACATTGAGTTGGTAATGACCGTCCGTAGAGCTGTACGTAATAAAAGTTTGGTTGTCCGGGATATCGCCCGGGGGATTCTGCTCGGGGGCTACCGGTTTCTCGGTCTGTATTCCGGATACCTGCGGGGGTGCAGTCGATG